>DATNJO010000970.1:0-11596 GCA_035603895.1 Pyrinomonadaceae bacterium | reverse complement strand
CGAAACTCCAAACTCCTTTTATCCGGATCAGTATTCAAATCCATTTAATCCCGAAGCCCATTACCGCACGACCGGACCGGAGCTGTGGCGGCAAACTGAAGGGAAGATCACGCACTTCGTTGCCGGACTGGGCACGGGCGGAACGATCTCCGGCACGGGTCGCTATTTAAAGGAGCATAATCCGGCGATCAAAATTATCGGCGCGGATCCTTATGGCTCGATCTTCAAGAGCTACAAAGAAACCGGGAAAGTGGTCGAAGCCACGCCTTATCTCGTCGAAGGAATCGGCCAGGAGATCGTGCCGCCGAACGTGCATATCAAGTACGTCGATGAAGTTATCAACGTTACCGATCGCGATTCGTTTGAAATGTCGCGACTGCTTGGGCGACTGGAAGGCATCTTCTGCGGGGGCTCAACCGGAACGAATCTGGCAGCAGCACTTCGCGTGGCCGCGAATCTCGACGAGAACGCGATCGTTGTTTTTATTGTTTGCGATACGGGCGAGCATTACCTGTCCAAGCATCATTCCGACGAATGGCTGAAAGAGAAGCGGCTGCTTGAGCCGCAAAGAATCACCGCCGGACTGATCAGCGGAACCAAGAAACCACAGGCGCCGAAGACACTAGTTTCCGTTGCACCAACCGACACTGTCACCGTCGCGCTCGAGCAGATGGATGAACTCGGTCTCTCGCAAATCCCGGTGCTTGAAGAAGGAAAATGCGTCGGATCGTTGCGCGAGAATCGCGTGCTGGCGAAGGTTGTGCGCGACAGGGAACTGCTCAATGCAGCGGTTCGCGATGTGATGGAAACGGGTTTTCCGAGTGTCGACGTCGATGCCAGTTCAAACGACGTAACGAAAAGATTGCAGACCAGTCCCGCGGTGCTGGTGGAAGAATATGGCCGCATTGTCGGCATCATTACGCGTCACGATGTACTCGATCTGAAGCTGAACAACGTTGCCCAGTAAAGAAGAAAAAGTGTTAGCGGCAAACCGCGCTGCGTTTCACAACTATCACATCTCCGACAAGTACGAGGCCGGAATTGCCTTGCTGGGAACGGAAGTGAAGAGTGCGCTGGAAGGCCGCGTACAACTGAAAGAAGCTTATGTTTCCGTGCGCGATGGCGAGGCGTGGTTGTTCAACGCCCACATTTCGCCGTATTCTCATGGCAATCGTGAGAACCACGATCCGCTGAGAACCCGCAAGCTGTTGCTTCATAAGCGTGAGATTTCGAAGTTGGATGAAGCATTAGCCAGGCAGGGCATGACTCTCGTCCCGACGCAGCTTTACCTCAAGAATCGCCGGATCAAAATAGAAGTTGGTGTTGCTCGCGGCAAGAAGATGTACGACAAGCGCGAGGCTGAGTTGAAGCGAACGGTGGAACGAGAAACACGGGCGCAATTAAAGGAGCGCAATAGATAGAAGATTGAAAATTTAAGCTTTCCGCATTTCATATCGCAGGAGAATCCACTCACATGCAAGTTGAAGCCAACCGAGGTCCGATCGAAGAGCTTGACGTTCAAGCCCTCGCGGTTGCTGTGTTCAAAGACGAGAAACCCGGCGACGGGTTTCTGAAAAAACTCGATGAACTTTCCGGCGGGCTCGTGGGGTCCGCTATTCAGGCTGAAGAGTTTTCCGGCAAGGAAGGCGAGATTGCCTACTTCCACCTTGTCGGCAGTAACAAGTTTAAGTTTCGGCGCTTGATGTTAGTGGGCGTCGGTGAAGAGAAGGATTATCAGAACCCGCAAGTTTCCCAGATGAGCGGAACCGCGGTGCGCTCGTTGCGCAGCAAGAACGTGAAGACGATCGGTGTAGTGCCGCGCGTTAACGGTAAGGATGAAGAAACCGCGCGCAGGGCCGTTGAAGGCGCGTTCATCGCGGTGTTCGATCCCGATAAATACAGGACCGTCGATAAGGAACAGAAGAAAGTCGATCGCCTGGTGGTGGTGATTGAAGGTGGCGACGAGGGCGCACTCGACCGTGGTGTGAAAGCGGGAACGATCGTCGGTGAGGCGATCAATTTCACGCGCGATCTCGCCAATGAACCGGGCGCTTACATGACGCCTTCGGATATGGCTGAACGGGCGCGCGATATCGCGAACGAGTTTGGTCTGAGCATCGACGTGCTAGACGAAGCCCGCATGGAACAGGAAGGCATGGGCTCGTTGCTCAGTGTCACCCGCGGTTCCGAAGAGCCGGCGAAACTGATCATCCTGAAATACACGCCAGCGAATGCCACGGGCGACGACAAAGAGTTGCTGTCGTTTGTCGGCAAGGGCGTGACGTTTGATTCCGGCGGCATCTCGCTGAAACCCGGCGAGAACATGGAGTTGATGAAGTACGACATGACCGGAGCTGCCACCGTCATGGGCGCGATGCGCGCGATCGCGCAGCTCAAACCGTCGATTCCGATTTTGGGTGTTGCTCCGTGCACTGAAAACCTGCCGTCAGGCAAGGCGACAAAACCGGGCGACGTCGTGAAAGCGATGACCGGCAAGACCATCGAAATCATCAACACTGACGCCGAAGGACGACTGATTCTCGCCGACGCGATCGCCTATGCGAAGAAACTCGGCGCGACCAAAGTCATCGACATGGCGACGCTGACCGGGGCCGTTTCGATCGCCCTCGGCGACGTCAACGCCGCGGTCTTGGGGACCGACCAGCAGCTAATCGACGAGATCATTTCAGCGGGAAGGGAAGTCGGCGAGAAGTTCTGGCAGTTGCCGCTCGACAAGGAATATTCGAAACAGATCAAGTCGGACATTGCCGACATCAAGAACGTTGGTGGGCGCAAGGCCGGCACTATCACCGCGGCTGCCTTTATTAAGGAATTTGCGGATGGCGTGGCTTGGGCGCACCTCGACATCGCCGGCACAGCCTGGGGCGACGATGCGAAGCCTTACCGGTCCAAGGGACCAACCGGGATCGCCGTCCGGACGCTCCTGCGGATCGTGGACCGGGCGAGTGCTGGTTGATCTGAAGTTTGGAGTTTGTTTTGAGTTCAAGCTTTAGCTTGCCGTCATAGAAAGCAGCCTAAAGGCTGAACTCAAAACGCGGACTCGGAATCGAACTCCGGGGGAGTTAAGTGTCATTAGTCGTAGACAGTCGTGTTTCCGCTAGTTGACACTTGTGTGGTCGCGTACAGATAGTTTCTTCGTTTTTCGGGCTTTTTTGAAGGATCAAGGGATGGCATGGCGGTTGTAATGTCAGATAGCAATCGCCAAAGGGTGCGAGTCGCCTTAGTTATACGTCCTCGCCCCCTCGAATGCCGCTCGAGGTTATTATCCCGGCTCCCCTTTGGCACCCCCCTTCAAAAACAAACTCCCTGACAAACCCTGGAACTTTTCCCACGAGCCGGACATCTGATTACCGTAATGATCGGTTAGGTATTGCGTCGGGTGTTATAATTTCCGGGCCGAGCGCTTTACTCCTCAGGGCAGCCCTGGCAATCATCGCTGGCTTTCAAGGAGTCCAACAGAAGCACAGTGATCGACTACTACAAAGTTCTGGGCGTTAAGAGCAATGCTTCGCAAGTCGAGATCAAATCGGCTTACCGGAAACTTGCGCGCAAAAGTCATCCCGATCTGAATCCAAACTCCGAAGCCGGACGCCAGTTTGCTCTGCTGTCGAAGGCGTATCACACGCTGATCGATCCGCAGGAACGCGCTTATTACGACGAAAAACTGCGAGAGCAGAAAAACCGCAGTTATTCGATTCTCGACTCCAATAATCCACACGCAAAGCGCGCTCGTAACCTCGCCGTGCAGGCGAAATGGGATCGTTTGGTAGACGAAGTTTTGGAGCGCGATCGACTCGAAAACCGGGAACGCCAGCGTGCCGTCTTCACAACTGTTTCGCTGTTTCTATCGACGTTCTTCCTGGCGATGATGCGGCCACAGCTTTGGCAGGTGTTTTCAGTCTGGGGCAAAGTCATCGTGCTCACCTTATTTGTGATGGGCGTTTGGCATCTCGCCAACCGTTTGCGCGAGTACCTCGCTCATTACACTTACCGGCCTGACTTGATTCAGGGCTCGATCATGAGAGGCGCGAGCTTGCCCGAACAACCGTTTACACGCTTCTCGGCGTACACATTTTTGCTCGTCGGCTACGCACTCAGCGTCGGCATCGGACTCTACATCGGTTGGCACACGCAGGACTTCTTCAACGATATCGCCACGATGTTTCGCGATCGGACCGGGATTGTGCAGTCGAGTGTTTTGGCCTACACTTGGGCCGCGATTTTGATCCCTGACCTGATTATTTATCCCCCCATTGCGGTGCTCATTGTTGACACCGTGCACGGTATTACTTCTCGGATAGATTAGTCCGCGGCTGTTTTCTATCGGCCGAAATGTTGCCTCCCCGCTTTTTGGTCGTGTATATTGCTGCCCCGTCGCAAAAAATCTCGTCGCCCCGAAAGGAGCACGGTAATGGGCAGAACAGTAAACCAGCGCCAGTTTCTCGCCCAGAAACTCGAGACGCTAAATGAAGCTGAAGTGTGCGAGGTTTTAGACTACATTTCGGCAATGGAAACGACGCGCCGTTCGAGAACCGTTTCAGCCACTTGGGAAGATGAGGTGGTGTCGGTTTTGGCGGAGGCACGCGAGAACCGGCGCGCGCGCCAGGCGTTTGAGTGGGAAGCAGTGCGCCGGAAAGCGGAAAAACGAGCAGCGGCGCGAGTCGGCGCTCATCTCTGAATGGGCCAAAGGCAAAGGAATAAACTGATCTTGTCGGCGGCTGCGTTTGTGGCCGGCGTGATGGCTTTTCTGTTTTTGAGTGCGTCTCTCACTCGCGCTCAAAACACACCAACTCCGCTTCAAGCCGAGATCGAGAAACAGCACCAACGGCTCAGTTCCGCGGATGAAGAAGAAAGACGCGACGCGTTGATGCGGCTCGCCGCCATGCGTCGTGCTGCCGCTTCGCGCGTGGCGTTACCGGCACTTTCAGATCCTTCCCCGATGATTCGAGTGATGGCTGCGAAAGCAATTCTTTCACTCGATCCGGCCGAAAGTGCGGCCGCGTTGCTGCCGTTGCTCAAAGATAAAGACGAGTTTGTGCGACGCGAAGCAGCTTACGCGTTGGGCCAAACACACAGCCGAACCGCGACCTCGGCCCTCAGCGAACTGTTGTTGAACGACAAGGAAGCCGGTGTGCGAGGCGCTGCGGCCGTGGCGCTCGGAAAGATTGCTGACGAAGCGGGTGTAGTCGCGTTGGCAAGCACACTCGCGCCGGAGTTATCGGCACCGGCGAAGAGCAAACGCAAACGCGAAGAGAACGAGTTTGTGCTGCGCGCGGCGGCAGAAGCTCTGGGACAAATAAAAAGCAGAACCGGAGTTCCGGCTCTGCTTTCAGCGGTTGGTAATGAGAAGTTTCCTGTCGATGTACGTCGTGAAGCTGTCCGTGCTTTAGGTTCGATCGGGGATCCAACCGCAATCCCGACACTCAAAACAGCTTCACTCAGCGAAGATCCTTTTATCTCTCAACTAGCCCACGAATCACTTCGCAAGCTAAGCCACTAAAAAGCACAAAAGGTACAAGACAAGTCCTAATGTCTTGCACCCTCTTTTGTGTGCTTCTTTGTGGCTTTAGGCGTCCGTCTTTTCCCGGCCCTGTCCTTTTTTCGCGGCTTTCGAAGCTGCTGTCGGAATCTGAAGACCGACACCGCCCGAAAGCGTCTCGGTAGAATCTGCACCAGCGCTGGCGCCTTGCGTCATCTCATGAATCAACGCTCCGCCTGAGCTCTTCGAGAAGACGAGCTTGTTGCGAACACCATCGACGTCAACATGAACCAGATCGCCCAGGCCAATCTGTCCGGTCGCCACGAGGTTCGACAACGGATAGACCAGGAAACGTTCGACCGCGCGCTTCAAGTGACGGGCGCCGTATTTGTAATCGAGCCCTTCCTTCAACAGCATGTCTTTCGCGGTTTCTGAACACTGAAAGACAAACTTGGTTCCGGCCGATTGCATGATCCGATCCTGAACCGCTTGCAGTTCGAGATCGAGAATCTGGCGCAGGTGATGTTCTTTCAACGAGCGGAAGACCACCACTTTGTCGATGCGGTTCATAAACTCCGGCGAGAACTTACGCCGCGCCGCTTCGACCGCAGTCCGATAAATCTTCTGGTCGACTTCGGTGTCGTTAGGCGTTTTCGTGCCCTTGCCGGGAGCGAAACCGATACCACCGGAAATCAGTTCCGACATCTCGCGAGCGCCGAGGTTCGAAGTCATGATCACCATCGACTTCGAAAAGTCGACACGGCGATTGTCGCCTAACGTCAACGTGGCTTTGTCGAGAATACCGAGCAGCAGTTGCCACAAACTGTCGGAAGCTTTTTCGATCTCGTCGAACAGCACCAGCGAGACTTTCATGTCGTCGGTGTGCATTCGATCGAGGTTCTCCTGGGTCAGCATCGGCGAAGTTTCGCGATGGCCCAGATAGCCCGGAGGCGACCCGATAAGCTTGGCGATCTCGTGCGAGTGCTGAAACTCAGCACAATCGATCTTCACGACCGCGTTGGAATCGCCATAGAGAACTTCGGCGGCCGCTTCGATCACGCGCGTCTTTCCGGAACCGGTCGGTCCAAGAAAGAGCATCGTGCCGATTGGCCGGTTTGGCGGATTCATACCCGCCAGAAAAATCTGATAGAGACCACTCATGCGCCTGACGGCGCGTTCTTGACCCACGATCCGAGCCGTGAGCCGCTCTTCAAAATCCTGAGCGCGAGGGCTCTTTTGATCGGGATCGAGGAAAACCGTACCCGTGTTGTTCATCGCTCTTGTCATTTCCATCTCTGCTAACATCGGCTCGCTCCTTGCGCTCTGTCGGGGCCATTTTCCAATTCAACTGGTCAAAACTGCTGACCCGTTGTTGTTACAAGCAAGGAACGATCCGCACGTTAAATTGATGCGCCTGAATGAATTGAAGTTCGCCAACTTGAGTTTTAGCGCCGAAAACGCCAGTTAGCTCGCAAGCTATATATACAAGTCTGAAGCGATTGTCACCAGAAAAGATTAAACAATGATCTTTGTAGAAGTTATTGTTACGGCGATAGATGCGGGTTGCCTGACATTTCATGTCAAGCATTTACTGACAATAATTGTAGAAGTGCGATCTCACAGCAGTGAGTTGCACGTTTTCGGTGACGCGTGAATCAAAAGGTCTTGGGTCGTGTAGGAACAAACCACCGACAACAGTCGGTGGTGTTGCAGACACGGTGTAGTTGAGGGGTAGGTGAGATATTTTCAGCGTAACCTACAATGCGACTTAGAAAAAGAAGAAATACCACCGACCGCAGTCGGTGGTACTTTCAGACGTAACCTACAATGCGACTTGGAAAAAGAAGAAATACCACCGACGATGTCGGTGGTACCTTCAGACGCGACCTAAATGCAGCTAGAAGAAAGAACGAATACCACCGACCGCAGTCGGTGGTATTTTCAGACGCGACCTAAATGCGGCTAGAAGAAAGAAGAAATACCACCGACTGCAGTCGGTGGTACTTTCAGACGCAACCTACAATGCGACTTGGAAAAAGAAGAAACACCACCGACCGCAGTCGGTGGATTGTTCAGACTCTCACTAATCGTAATACTCGAGGCCGAGGTGCGTGATTAGATCCTCACCACGCAGGTGGCGCAGCGTGTTTTTCAGTTTCATTAACTGAATGAAGATGTCGTGCTCGGGATAGAGACCCGGCGCGGTTTGCGGAGATTTGAAGTAGAACGAAAGCCACTCCTGCACGCCCTTCATCCCCGTGCGCTGAGCCAAGTCGAGAAACAACGCGAGGTCGAGAACGATCGGTGCCGCGAGGATCGAGTCGCGGCAAAGGAAGTCGATCTTGATCTGCATCGGATAACCGAGCCAACCGAAGATGTCGATGTTATCCCAACCTTCCTTGTTGTCGCCGCGCGGCGGGTAGTAATTGATGCGCACCACGTGCGAGAAGTCTTTGTACAGGTCCGGATAGACGTCCGGCTGAAGAATGTATTCCAGCACCGACAACTTCGACTCCTCTTTCGTTTTGAACGAATCGGGATCGTCCAGCACTTCGCCGTCGCGGTTGCCGAGAATGTTCGTCGAGTACCAACCGTGCAATCCCAGCATGCGCGCCTTCAATCCAGGCGCGATGATCGTTTTCATCAACGTCTGTCCGGTCTTGAAGTCTTTACCGCAGATCGCCAGCCGATTCTTGTCCGCGAGATTCATCAGCGCGGGAATGTCGACGGTGAGATTGGGCGCTCCATTCGCGAAGGGAACACCCGACTTCAACGCCGCGTAGGCGTAGATCATCGAAGGCGCGATCGCCTTGTGGTTTTCCTTCATCGCTTTCTCAAACGATTCGAGCGTCTTGTGCACCGGATGCTGTTTTAGAAAGACCTCGGTCGACGCGGCCCAGATCATCACCAGCCGCGAGCACTTGTTCTTCTTTTTCCAATCCGCGATCTCGGCGATTAGCTGCTGGGCCAGGTCAAACTTCGTCTCGCCGGTCTTGACGTTGGTGCCGCTCAATCGTTTCACGTATGACTGATCGAACACGGCTTTCATCGGCTTGATCTTGCGCAACGGCTCTTTCAATTGGGCCAGCAACTCTTTCTCGAGCACGCCGGCGTTAAGCGCCGCGTCATAGGCAGATTCAGGAAAGATGTCCCACGCGCCAAAGACGAGATCTTTCAACTGCGCCAGTGGTACGAGGTCTTTAATCAGCGGAACACGATTGTCGGTTCGTTTGCCAAGGCGGATCGTGCCCATCTGCGTGAGACTGCCGATTGGTTGTGCGAAGCCTTTTTTGATCGCTTCGACACCGGCGATGAAAGTAGTACTGACGGCGCCGAGACCGACGAGTAGAACTCCGAGTTTTCCTTCAGCCGGACTGATTTCCGCTTGCGTGGCAACAGGCATTCGCGTTTCTCCTAAAAAAGATTTGACGCGATGATACTAACGGGAACGCGAAGCGAAGCGACGGATCTTGCGCATTATTGGCGCTCGTTTGCTGAGGTGTTGTTTACCGAAATCACAGCTTTGCGAAATTCGCGCGGCGTTGTGCCGGTGGCCAGACGAAACGCTTTTGTGAAATGACTCGCGCTGAGATAACCGACGCGCGTACCAACCTCTGTGACCGAGAGTTCAGTTTCGGCGAGCAGAAGTTGTGCCCGCGCGGCGCGGATGCCGGCGAGATAGTTGTGTGGCGTTGAGCCTGTGAGTTTCTTAAACAGGCGTGCGAAGTGAAAAGGAGAGAGATACGAAGCAGCGGCGAGCGCTTTGAGTGTCAGGTCCTGATCGAGCTGTGTGTACATCAACTCCACAGAGCGGCGAATACGGCGGTCGACGAGACCGGCCCGCGAAAGCTCCAGTTCTTCAGAACGCCGAGGCTGCGCGTAGTTGCGTAAAGCATGGACCAGCAGTTGTTCGCCAAGCGCGCGCAGCACTATGTCTTTGCCGGGCTTATCGTCGCTGAGTTCGGCGGCGAATTCGTTAAGCAAGCTGTCGAGTTTTCGATCGCCGCTGAAGTAGCCGGTTTTGAAAGTGACGGTTGAGTTCGGCGGAATCAAACGCATCGTTGCGGCATGTTGCATGACGAACGAAGCGGAGAAGGTTATGAAAAGGAGTTCGGCGCGCGTCGCGTTTGCCGTGATGCTGAGGTTGGGTCCGAAGAGCACGAACTGCGCTTCAGGAAGATTGATTTGCTTGCCGTCGATTGTATAACTGAGTTCGCCTTTTAAGACTGCGAGCAGTGAGTA
The DNA here is from genome assembly GCA_035603895.1 of Pyrinomonadaceae bacterium. Taxonomy (GTDB): domain Bacteria; phylum Acidobacteriota; class Blastocatellia; order Pyrinomonadales; family Pyrinomonadaceae; genus PSRF01. The sequence goes on along the minus strand of DATNJO010000970.1, from coordinate 1,854 downwards.
ACCCGAACTTGCCTGGTTCTGCCACTGAAGTTGTTTGGCCCGCCGGTAGGAAACTGAAAAGTCGGTAGAAACGAAGAACCGATTGAACTGGTCAAACTGTACGGCGGGACTCATCGGTTCAACTGTACGCGAAGACGATCCGAGGCTTCAATCATCGTTGCCGGATCGTTTGTAATCAATGCCTCGATGCCCGTCGATTGAGCGCGTGCGATCCACGCGGGATCGTCGACAGTCCAAACCACAACTCTGAGTCCAGCGAGTTTTGCTTTCTCAACCAGCGAGGGCTTTGCCAAGCGGTGATGAAGCGCCAGCACCGAAGCGCCAACTCCGAGCGCGCGATCTATCAAGCGCTGATCCGTATAAATCCGTGGCTCAAACAGTGCCGCCGTCTTGAGCGTTCTTATCTTGTCGATGACCTTCAAATCAAAACACTCAACAATCACCCTGTCTTCGAAACCAAACTCATGCACCAACTCGCAACTCCGCTCAGCCAGTTGAGCCGAACTACCCTTGATCTCCAGACACATAATCAAACTGTTACTGACCATCAACTCAAACAGATCTCGCAGGCTCGGAACGCCAACACCTCTCAACTCCTCCGCCGTCAAATCTACGACACGCCTGCGCAAACCATGCGTCCGCTGCAAAGTATCGTCGTGAATGATCACCGGTACGCCGTCGCGACTCAGTCGCACGTCAAACTCAATCCCGTCCGCACCCGCTTCGATGGCTGCCACAAACGCCGCCATCGAATTTTCCGGCGCAACGGCAGACGCGCCACGATGACCAATGATTAATGGCTCGCGCATTTGTGCCTTTGTGCTTCTTTGTGGTCCTACTTTACGGCAGGAGAACCCGTGATGATACGCTTCAGTTTGATATCGAAGGTCCCGTAATCCGTTTTGACACGCCCGCCGACAGGAATGTGCCGTGGGTCTGCCGTGAACCAGATCGAAAACTCGCCCTTCTCGTCGTCGATCAATCGTTCGGGTCCAAACAGTTCCGCATTGACTCGAAACGCATCAACGCGGCCGACCACGGTCTTCATTCGTTTCTTCTCGAGCACCTTCACCGGAATCGTATAGACGCGTCCGCCGTCGCCGATGTAGATGTCAAAGCCCTTGCCGACTTCGAGTGGCTGCGTGCGAATGAAGTAGATCGCCGACAGGACGTCTTGCAGTTGTCCTGAGAATTCGGTGATCGTGTGGCGTGGCTCGCTTTGCGGGTTGTTCGGATCGCGCAACGTCCAGGTCATCTGGCCCTTCGAGGAGTCAAAGGTCGAGTTGGTTTCACGGACGCGTTTTCCCTGTTCGTCGAGAATCGTTGTCTTCTTAACGGTGAAGGTCAGTGGTTCGACGATCGACTCCACTCGTTCGCGAAACTTAAGATTGAATAGACGCGCAAAGAAGCCTTTGCTCGTGATGTCGGCTTTGAACGTCAATGCGTAAAACTCGTTGGTCAGTGGAGTGGTAGACGCGTGAAACTTGAGATCGGCGACGTCGATCTTGCGCAACAGGGCGCGTGAAAACTCTGCTTCAAAGTGGAGTTCTTCGAGGGGTTCAAATGGTCTCGGGAGCGCCTTTTGCGCGAGCGCATTCTTAGCGGGGATTGCGAAGCCGAACGCAAGCGTGAGCGACAGGATTAAAAAAAGGATCTTAATTCTTTGCACTGTGATTTATTGATAGTAAGTCTTAATCAGGAGAAGTCCCCACGCGATCACCAAGCCCAGCGCCGCGCGGTACTCTCGATAGCGCAAATAAAGCGAGCCATCGAATCTCACGGTAGCAGACTCGCGTTGCCGAAAAGGCGTCAGCCGGGGAAAGAAAAGCGGCACTGACCGTCTGTAAACCTCAT
>DATNJO010000969.1:0-16789 GCA_035603895.1 Pyrinomonadaceae bacterium | reverse complement strand
CAAGCCACTATTGAATCGGTCGAGATCAACAACCCAGCCTGCGTTTGCAGCTTCGATTTCGTGCGCTAGATTTACGTGCGGGCTTGCCAAAACGGGAACGCCATGCGCCATTGCTTCCATCACCGACAGTCCGAAGTTTTCGTGACGAGACGGCAGGACAAACAGCGACGCGTCGTGCAGCAGTGCTTCTTTCTGTTCACCGTCGACCCAACCGGAGAAGATTATTTTTTCTACGCCACCGGCTCGCTGCTTCAACGACGACACGTAATCTCGCGATCCATCGCCCGCAATCACCAAACGCCAGGCGTCATCTTTCAACGTCGTAAACGCGTCGATCATGATCTCTACGTTTTTCTTTGGATCGAGACGCGACAGCAGCAACACGTACTTGTGCCCGGCAAGCGTTGGAAAATATTCGGCCGCTTTCTTCGCGAGCGACGATCCGTTCACTTCAACACCGAGCGCGATCACGCACCCGTGATTGATGTTCAGTGTCTCTTCAGTTGCTGTCTTCTCACCAACCGCCGTGTAATGTACGGCCGCGGAGCCTTGCAGCATCCGCTTTCCAACCAGCGACCAGAAGATCTTCTTGCGCCCCGCCTTCTGTTTCATGCTCCACGGATCGAGTGTTCCCAGCGGCCGCACGATATAAGGAACGCCCGCCTTTCGACACACGCTCGCAGCCGCATCAGAAGCGTGATTAAAAACAGCATGAATGTGGACCAAATCAAACTCTCTCACGCTACTTCGCAGCCAAGTCGTTAACCGTCTCGAATACTTGAACGACGCACCTACCTGCACCTCGAAAAACCTTGCGGGCACGCCTTTGTACTCAGTCACGGTGTCCGTGTTCGCCTGTGTTAGTCCGTGGCTCGTTGTTGCCAAAAAAACCTGAATCCCCTGCGCCTGTAACGCCCGGCACATCGGCACGATCGCAGCCGCCGGTCCACCCGAACGCTCCGCCACCGAAGGAATCACGTGCAGCACTCTCACAACGTCACCCGATTCATCCGGCTCCATTGCGCCAGCACAAACAGCGACCACGGACGCGTCCAACCAACCGCACGCGGCGCTCGCAAGAATCGCCGCCACAGATCGCGCACCTCATTCACGACCAGTCCCGCTTCTGCAAGATGAACGTCTGACGCAAACACCGTCTCAATTTCCGTGCGTATCCGGCCTTGCATCCACTTCTCAAACGGCAAGGTGAAGCCCATCTTCTTCCGTGCGAGAAAATCGCGTGGCAACAGATCCGAAAGCGCGTCGGCCAGCAACGGTTTCGGCAGTTCGCTCTGATGCTGGTCCAACTTCCATTCACCAGGCAACGACAGCGCATAGTCCACAACCTTCGTGTCCACAAACGGCACACGCACTTCGAGCGAGTGGGCCATACTCATCACATCGGTGTCGCGCAACAACGTGTTCGCCATATACCCTTGCAACTCAAGTTGTGAAATTCTGTTCACCACATCGCCGTCACCGTTTGGCTTTGTCGATAAATTGTTCTGAAAGAGCTGCCGGCTGATGCGATAAACCTCCTCTGGCGATCCATCGCTTTCCGCCAGCGCCCAGAATTTCTGTCTCTGCACCGAACCATTCAATACATGCTGCCCGACACCCGCAGCCGCGCGCAGTACCTGTTTTGATGCATTCGGCAGCGAGGCAAACTTCAACGCCCGGCGGAAACTCGGATAGCCGCCAAAAAGCTCGTCGCCGCCGAGACCTGACAGTGCCACTGTCACCCCTGCCTTCTTCACCGCTTTCGAAACGACAAACGTGTTGATGCCGTCCATGGTCGGCTGGTCCAACGCAGCAATCGCATCCGGCAACATCTTGAGCAACTGATCCTCGCTCAAACGGATCTCGCAATGGTCCGTCTGAAATCGTTGCGCAACGAGGCGGGAATAGTTCTCTTCGCTGAGATCAGTCTCTTCGAAGACGACACTGAACGTCTTAGGCTGTGAGGTGCTGACCTCGCTCATCAAAGCCACGAGCGCGCTTGAATCCATGCCACCCGAAAGAAACACACCGAGCGGCACGTCGCTCACCAGATGCAATCGCATCGACTCTTCCAGCTCGGCGCGCAACTGCACGACAGCATCGTTTCTATTTTGTGGCTGCACAACCGGGTAACTGTCGGCGAACCTCGTAATCGTAGTTTCAAGACTGCCGTTCACTTTCAGGTAATGACCTGGCAACAACTGGCGGACGCCTTCGACGATCGTAAGCGGCGCGGCAACGGAACCATTTGCGAGATATGAATCGAGACCGGCGCGGCTGAGCTTGCGAGCGACGAGCCCGGTAGCTAGCAGAGCACGCAGTTCAGAGGCAAAGATAAGGAAATCATGGGAGACGTAATAGTAAAGAGGTTTAATTCCGAAGCGATCGCGCGCCAGGATGAGTTCGCGTTTTTGATTGTCCCAGATCGCAAGGGCAAACATACCACGGAGCTTGGAGAAGACGCCGGCTCCAAGAGCGCGGTAAGCGTGCAAGACTATTTCCGTATCTGACTTGGACCGGGGATTTAAGCGGATAGAGTCGGATATGGATTTGAAATTGTAAGTTTCGCCATTGTAGGTGATGCAATTGCCGGTTTCCGGATCGAGCATCGGTTGGTGACCGGCGGACGACGTGTCGATAATCGCGAGTCGAGTGTTACCGAGCGTCACCGCGCCTTCGGCGAGATTAAGGCTCCAGACACCACGGTCGTCTGGGCCACGATGACGCAAAGTCCGATTCATCACGTCTACCACTTGAACGCCATCAGCGATCAGCGGCCGGTTATAAATGATCCCGGAAATACTACACATCAGTTCCAGCTCTCGACCGCTTCACACGCATAAGCAGCAAACCGTTTCGCGCCCCGCTGCAAACTGTGATTCTCGATCGTGGCTCGCGCGGCGATTGAGAACTGCGAGAGTTCATCATTTGACAGCGTCGCGGCCTCGCGCATCGCTCTGAAAACGTCTTCGTCATCGCCAGCCCGTGTCAACCAACCGTTCACACCGCTTTTAATTAGATCGAGCGCCGCGCCCATGCGATCCGAAGCAATCACTGGCAATCCGGAAGCAAGCCCCTCCGGCACAACCAATCCCCAACCGTCATAACGCGACGGCACGCAGAGCACGTCAGCGCCCGAATAAACCATCGGTAACTGTTGCCACGGCGTGAACCCCATGAATTCAACCCGCTCTTTCACCGGCTCCAGCGTCCGCCGCAACGAATCGCGCAAATCACCATCTCCCACAATCCGCAGATGCACGTCACGACCTTCATGCACCAAACGCACAAAAGCGCGTGCGATCAGATCGACCCCCTTGCGCAAGCTCAACGATCCGCAAAACAGAAACACGCGCCGAGTCGAATCCGTCTTCCGCCCTGCACAAGCGAACCGATCCAAATCCGAAAAGTACGGCACGTTTTTGTAGCTCCGATCGCGCCCAAACTCGTGCTTGTATTGCTGCAACGCAAACTCTCCCACGCCCCAGATCGGCGCCCGCGATCTCCGTAGCATTTTCAGTTTCCACTGGCGAAACAGTCGCCCGGCAAACTTCGGCTTCCGTAATCCCGGTCGTTCTCCCCAAAAACACCACGGCTTCCCTGTCTCCGCACGCGCCCGCATCAATCGTTCCGCCACGGGATTGTTGTAGTAGTTGAACACCGCAACGTCAGCCTTCGCCGCGAGCTGCGCCGCCTGCAAAAACGAGTCGTCGATACTGCACGATTCAAACTGCGCGGCCGTTGGTTGCCACAACCGAGACGGATCCGTTCGCCGAACATAAGCCACCGACAAATCAAGAGTCTTTTGCGCAGCGATTTCGTTGAAGAGTTCAACCTGATACGGGGACGGAATATCTGTTAAGACGAAAGCCTTCATTGAAACTGCGTCCGGAACAAACGCGACAACACCACCCACGCAACGATCACGTAACTCACCAGCACCAACTCGAGCATCGAACGCATCCCCGAAAACAACGCCATCACGCCGATGCTGTAGATCACCACCACTCCCAATCCCGCCGACTGCGTCAACAATCCATTGATCAGCGCCGCGAACCGGCCGTACAGCCAGCCGCCGATCGCAATTCCGAAAAACCCGAGCGACATGTAAAGCTCGCCGATCACCGAACACGAATACGAAACCTCTCGGTCGCCCACCGCGCGTGTCAGATCGAAACCGGCGTCGACAGGTTTGTCAGGCCAAAGCACTCGCGGGATGGGGCGCACCACTGCATACACGAGATAGCCGTGATACACGTAAGGATGTGTGCTCGGTATCAACTGAATGACCTGGCAGAGACGATAAAAATTATCGTCGACGTGAAGATATTCGCTCGCGGGCGTGTCGTCATCGGAAATAGAGGCATCGGTCAGCGCCGCAGTCAGTCCGACGTTGCGATACTGAAGCATCACTTGCATCCCCAACAGCAGCACAACCATCGTCAACACCGCTGCGAACGCGTGTTTGGCTTTAAGCCTGCTATCCTGGACCAGGATCCAAAACACCAAAGCAACTCCAACCACCACGCCAATCACGCGACGGCTGCCGCTTTGGACCAGGAACATCGCCATCACCAGCGACAGCACCCCACTGACAATCGTACGCCAGTTTCGCCAACCCAACTTGCGGCCCACGACCACCGTCAAAACCGAAGTGAGATAACCAAAGTACTGAAGGTGATCGAGAAACGCGTCCCAGCCACCCATTTGTCCGCGCGCCCACGGCGCATCCCAACGGCCGCTGCCGAGCGAGCGAAACATCTCGATCAGGTTGAATTCGGAAGCCACCGCAAACTTCGCGACGCCGAGCAGAAACGAAGCGATCACGAGGTAGAAGTAAACCGTCGGCGGTAAGTCTTCGGAAACAGAATCCCGAAGAATCGTCGGCACACGCCACGGCCGTCCCATCGATCCAAGCCACAGACATGCGACAAAGATTCCGATTGCAATGAACGCATATTCGATCTCGCTCGTGGAGATGCCGGCCATCGAATAAGCGCCTTGCAGCAGATCGAGTAACAACCAATAGATCGGCGCGATGACCAGCAAGTGTTCGGCACGTAGCAAAGCTTTGGGTTGCCGGAACGCTGCGGCGGCGGGCGCAATGAGTAAGCCGAGTGTCAGGACGAGTGCAGGCCAGAAGAGCGCGCCTTCCGGTTCGGGGTGGTCCGGGATCAGATTGACCGCGCCGACAGTTGCGACGGTTACGGTGGCGATTCCGATCGCCGGATAGCGCGGGACAATTCCCCGCGCGGCTGCCGACGCCGGTCCTAGACCAAATCGCCGATTAACTTTTGACGAAAGCGCGACCATGAAAACGTTGCGGCACTTCTTTGGGCCAACTCTCTGATTCTCGTGTTGCCGGGCAGCTCGCGACTCAGCGATTCAAGCAGAGCTGTTAGCCGATCGATATCACCGGCCTCGATCGTGTTTACTGCTTCTCCGCCGATGTCCGGCAGGCCGGTGTTTCTCGTGCCCAGCACCGGACAACCTTCAGCCAACGCTTCGAGATAAACCTGCCCGAAACCTTCTATTAACGACGGCATTACAAACAACGAGCTCTTGCGAAACTGTTGGACCAGCGCTGTATGGCTAAGACCGCGAACCAGTTCAACGTTCGGAGTCGTCTTTGCGAGCTCCAGGATTCCGCTATCGATCGTGCGGCAAACGAGAGTCAATCTACTGTGCTTCGGCAGACGTGCTTGCTTCCATGCGAGCAGCAGATGATGCAGACCTTTCCGCTGACTGCCCGCGCCGACGAACAGCGCGCTGAAAGTCTCCGGCGCTGCGATCGTGATATTCGGCACCTCGATTCCGTAGGGCACGACGCGACACTTTGCTTCCGGCGCACCAGCTTCGAGTAGCGACCGGCGCGTAAAACTGCTGGCGCAGAAAACCAGGTCGGCGTGTTTCCACGCATCGCGATTACGTTGGCGAAGTTGGTCGTTGAGCCGTTGACCTGACTCTTCGGTGTACGACTCGCGCACAAACGGAAAACGCTTCTTGTCTTCGTTTAGTATTCGCGACTCGAGATCGGGGTGCGGGTGAAACTGAAATAGAACTTTGTGCGGCGTGTGCCGGTAGGGCGCGGTGAAAGCTTCCCACGCGTAGGGACTGTAGAGAAAAAGGTTTGAACGGTTCTTTCGTGCGTGCGCGGCCGCGACCTTCGAATACTCCGCGTCGTAGCGTGCGAAGATCAACGACTCGGGTTTTCCCAACCGGAAGTTTGCGCGTTCGAAGATCGTGGACTTCCATAGGCAACGGACACGGGTTTCGGGAATGCCACTTCGTCGCCGCAACAGAACCCTTTCGCGCAATCGAGCAGGCAAGCCTTTTGAAAGCGCGCGCACGGTGCCACCGGCGTAAACATCGGTAATAAACGAGTCGAGCAACTCAGCTTCGGCGAGTGCGAGTGGCGCCTGGTAATAATCGCGCCGGCCTCTGAATGCGCAAACGTACTTGGAACTATTCACAGCTGAGGTAGCGTCCTCTGCTCACTGACTTGCAGTCGCGATACGAGCCACCAGTTTTGTTCGTCGCGCATTTCGCGTCCGATCAGTTTTAGTGGCCGCTGGTTGATCTGGTCCAAAATTAAGCCGTGGCTCTTGAACAGTTGCGGGATGCTTTCAAGAAAATGTTGTTTGTGTACTTCGATCAGGAAGTAGTTGCTCTCGCGCAGCCAGGACGCCGCACCCGCGAGCACGTCTTCCTCTGCGCCCTCGACGTCGATCTTGATCAGCGTGTTACGTCGACCGCCCTGAAGACTGTCGAGTGTTTTTGAGCACGTATCATCTTGTGCGCCGGCAAAGCTTTGTATCAAACAAAACTCAACCCCACCTGGCTGGCTGCGTAAACTGTCCGACAGGCTCCGGAAATGTTCAGCTTCCGGTTCGAAGGCAACGATCTCGCTTCGCTTCCGCAATCGCCGGAACGCCGCCGCACAACCGAACGTGAAATAACCGTCGTTCGCACCGACGTCGATCACACGGTTCGTCAGACGCAACGCCGATTCAAGCCACTCGTTCAGTTCGTGCTCGTACAGTCCGAAAACCTTGCGCAACGAGTTTCGCGGATTCATCACCGCGCGCCCACCGCGCAATGGACCACGCCAGATGCGCATCGACACCGGTCGATTGGGTAGGACAGATTTTAAGGATCTAAAAGCCACTCGATCTCCTGGAGCTTCAAAGATTTCTTTTTCAGTGCGCGATGTAGGCGATACGTGCGACGCGAAACCGGATCGCGTTCGTTCCAGCGCCGGAATAAATCCGCATAACCTGCCGCAGTTCCACTGACCATGCTCGCAAAACATCCTTGCGTCAGCGCCGCCCTGAAACCATTCAACGTCGTCCCCGCAAGGTGCAGCGGAAACTCAGGCAGCGGAACGTTGTGCCACGCAAAGCGGATATCGTTTCGCCTGCCCGAAAAGCTGGCTCGCTTCATGTTTCTTCGCGGCGACTCAAGATGATGAATCGGATCTGCGTTCCCGAGACGCGTCACATATCCCGTGCTCAGCATGCGCAAGCACAGGTCGCTCTCCTCACCCATGTAAAAGAAATGTTCGCGAAAGCCACCGACCCTCAGAAAAACCTCTCGCCGCACCGCATGTGCAGCACCGACAAACCCGTACGTCACGTGAATCGCACCGTCGCGCGGCGCAGTCTGAAGCATACGTGCGTCGTGATTAATGTTGACGTAAGGAATCCCAACCGCACCAACGCGTGGATGGTCAAACTCAGCCAGCGTCTGCTCAACCGTCCGCGGCGAGATAAAGAGCGAGTCATCATCAACCGGAAAGACTATCTCGCTCGTTGCGAGTTCGATGCCGCGATTACGTTGAAATGCCGGCCCCTTCGACTTGCCCAACCGAAAATAACGAACGCCCGAGAACCCGACACGCGTCATCCGCTCAACTTCATCATTCGCCGCGTCGTCAACGACGATGATCTCGACCGGCACAGTTTGCTCCATACAAGAACGGATCAACGCTCTCAGCTCGTCAACACGATTACAACTCGGGATTACGATTGATGCCTGAACAGTCATCCTAAGCAGTCGCAGCCTGCGAACGTGTCGCTACGGATCGATTTCCGATGCTGACCGCCGGCACACCGGCAAACACCGCTCCAGCCGGGACGTCGTGAGTCACAACCGCACCAGCGCCGATCACACAACCGCGTCCTAAACGAACGCCCGGCAACACAATCACACCCGCTCCGAGCCAAACATCATCTTCAATCACGACCGGCCTAGGCTCCATCTGTTGTTCCCTCACCAAAACTCCGGCCGCTCGTCCGTGATTCGCGTCGGTGATGTAACAATGCGGTCCGATCATGCAATTGCGTCCGATGTCGATCTGCGAATGCGCGTCGAGCATCGTGTACCGATTGAGGTACGTGCCCTGGCCGATCGCGATCTTGTTTTCCTTCGGCGAACCGCTACATAACAGCACCACGCCATCGTCGAGACTCACGTCTCTTTCGATCGTGATGTCGCGCCACTGCCGCGGGATCGAAATGCGTCGCATCCAAACGTAACCACGCAACCGCACGCCGAGCAGTCCGAACCACAGATTTCGCCGGCGCGAGTTCAAAGCTTCAGCAAGGCGAATCAACGATGGCAACGGATTCACGAGAAGCTAGCCCAAAAGCCCATCAAAAATCGCCAACGAAACAGGCTCAGGTTCCAGATAAAGGTCGACTTATAGAGAGACCACGCCGGCCGTCGTGAGCCTGCGCGGGCCAGAGTCAACGCCCACGGCCTGACGTGGCCAGTAATAATTTTGCGACGCTCGACACGTCGCATTTTTCCACCGGGATAAACTCCGCGTTGTTCATTTTGAATCACGTACCTGCAGCCCTCGAAACTTCGCACGAACTGGCTGGTCCAACTCGAGCTGGCACAGCGATAACCGAGTGTTGGCGGCTCTAGAATCCGCACAAACCCTCTCGCGGTTCCGAGTCTGAGAATTAAGTCGTGATCTTCCAGGTTGATCGGTTGAGTGCTGAACCCGCCTACGTCAAAAAAGCTGTCCCGCCTGACGAAGGTCATTCCCGCACCAATGAAATAGTGGCGATCGCTCGAGGAGAGGTAGTCGCTGTAGACGTCAGCAGTCGGAGTGATGTGCCGCACAGAATTAAGCTCACGCGGCTCGTTGAAGGAAAACCTGCTTGCGGAGATAAGTGCGGGACGGTTGTGCTGCGCGATCAATTTGGCGACTGTTTCGAGCGTCCACGGAAACCAGAGATCGTCGCTATCAAGAAAAGCGAGGTATTCGCCGCGGGCATGCTCTGCGCCTTTGTTACGCGCTGCGCCTGGACCAGAGTTTTCCTGCCTAATCGGCTTTATCTTCGAAGCGACCTCGGAAAGCCAAGCCGCCGTTTCGTCGGTCGATCCATCGTCCACGACGATGACCTCGTAGTCGGTGAACGTCTGGCGCCACACAGACTCCAGCGTCTGCTTCAAAAACTCCGCACGGTTAAAGGTCGGAATAATTACTGAAAAGAGTGGCACTACCGCATGAGTCCCGCTATGCGCTCAGCCGAAGAAAAACCAACCGTTTCATAAACAAACCGGTAACGCGCCGGAAACAATTCTCTCGAAGGCCGGCACTCCGGACACAACGACAACAAAGCTTCGTGTTGCCGGATCGCAAGACTTGGCGCGAGCGGGTAAATCGTTCGCAACACGCCGAGAGCCGCGTCGAAAAACTCGTGACTTCGCGTCGCGGTCATCTCGCCCGTGACTTTCAATTGCACTGCGGCCTCAAACATCAACTCAAGCCGCGTCGTCATCTTCCGCAACGGATCTTCATTCACGGCCTGCGTCGAACTCCATTGTCGATAGGTGGACCAGGCGCCGGGCGCGGCTTTGAACCTGTATCCTTTGTGCAGCAAACGGAAATACAGATCGTAGTCCGTGCAGTTTTTTATTCCGTCGTTCCAGCCATCCGCTGCTAACACCGCTTCTCGCCTGAAACAGAACGCGGACGTGTTGGGAAACTTCCACGCAAAGAAAGCACACCACAAATCATCGTAATCGCGAGCGGCCAACTCGTGTGCTTGAACTTCGCGCTCGCCATCGTACGTCGCGAGCTTCGTCGAACCGTAAATCGCATCAGCTTCAGCAGCAAACTTCAGCTTCTGCTCAACCGAGTCTGGGTGAAGCTCGTCATCCGCATCGAGATAGACCAACCACTCACCATTGCTCAGCTCAGTCAGTCGATTCCTGGTCCTATTCTGACCGCCGTTCGTCAAAGAACGTTCAACTCGAATCGAACCTTCGAACTGTTTCAACTCTTTGTCCGTGTCGTCAGTAGAACAATCGTCAACAACAACCACCTCGCAACGCTTCCAACTTTGCGCCAACGCACTCCCAACCGCTCTCGCGATCCACGGCCGGCAGTTATACGCCGGTATAAGAATGCTGACTAACGGCTCGCTTCTAACCATCTACTCTTTTGTGCTTCTTGTGCCTTTTTGTGGCTGAGTGCTTTCAACACCTCGATCGAATCACCAATGCCGCGCCTGAAATCACCTTCAAATCGAAACCCGCGCGACTCGAATTTTTCTCGCGCCACTTCATACGACAGTTGATTCATGATTCTCGAATCAACCAGCTTCACCTCTAAATCCGGAATATGTTCTCGAATCGCTTCGATAATTTCGCGCACCGTGAAATTGTCCGTTAGCACGTTGTAGATCTGATTGTCGAAGAGACGCTGCTCGACCACAAACTTCAACGCCCGCACGGCATCAAGAAGATCGAGATAAGGACGCTTCTGATCGAGCGCAGTGCGCCACACAGTCAACGGCTCTCCCACACACGCCTGCCAGACGAACTTATTCACCGCAGTGTGAAATCGCATTCCGATCGAGGCGCCGTAAATCGTCCCGAACCGGCCGATGAAAAATTTCAAACCGGACGTTTCACCTAAATGACTGATGAACTGTTCCGCGTCGAGTTTACTTTTCGCATAAGGGCTTTGCGGTTGCAGATCGCCACACGTCTCATCCACGACTCCATCTGAGACGCCATAGACACTCGTCGTCGATGGAAAGATCAACGGCACGCCACTCCTCGCTGCAGCCAAAGCGACGCGTTGCGTGCCGAAATTATTCACGCGCTCAACTTCTTCCGCGATTTCAAAACTCTCCGCGGCGTTTGTGATCGCGGCCAGATGAATCACCGCGGCCGCACCAGCAAAAAGATCCGCAAGATCGGCCGTCGTCACGTCTGCTTCAACGAATCTCCAATCTATTCCTTCCGGCAGATTGAAGAGCGAGCAATAGCGTTGCGTCGACAAATTATCGACGAGCACAACCTCGCTTACTTCACGCGGCGTAAGCGCATGTATCAACCCCGAACCGATGTGCCCCAACGCGCCTGTGATTACCAGTTTCATACCGACGACAAAACCTGCTTGAGCTTCGCAAACGACTGGTCCACCCGAAAATTCTCCCGCACACACGCGAGACCATTCTCAACGAACCCGCGCCGCAGTCCCGGATCGAAAATCAACTGCTCCAACTTGCCGATCCATTCATCCTTCGTCCCCGCCAGGAACCCGTTAAAACCATCTCTGATGAACTCGGCGCACTGGCCCACCGGCGAAGCAACTACGGCCGCCTCGCCGCTCATGTAGTTCGTCGCTTTGAACACGCCGCGCATCTGGCAACGCTCGACGTTCTGCAAAGGAAACAAACCAACGTGCATGCCAAAAACTTCCTCGACCATCTGCGACTGATCGTAACAAGGCACACACGAGAACTTCACGTTTTCAAACTCCGGAATAAACCGCAGATCGTTACCAGTGCCAACCAGCCGCAGGTGCAAATTATCGTGCCGCCGGAAGAGCTCTTCGAGCGCCTCCCAAACAACGTACAAATTGTAAGCAGTAGTGGGCGAACCGAGCCATCCGAGCACGACGCGATCGTTTGGTTTGCGACTAAGCTCCGCGCGTCGTTCGTCGAACGCGTGCAGCGCCGGCGCATCCGGAATGACAACACAATTCGGATTCACCTTGCGCACGTAACTCGCCGTCACTTCGTTGTCGGTGGTGACCGCATCGACCTGACGCAGCACATCATCCAGCTTCGACGCCGACCATTCCTGCAACCAGATCGCGTCGCCGAAATCGTAAACAATCCGCGCCTGTCTGTCTTTCAGCAGATCTTGCATGAGATCGTGAGACGAGACTTTGTTGAGATAGATCACGTCGACATCGCGAGCCAGTTTGCGAATGCGATTTTCATTGGCGGCGATGGCCCTGCTCATCAAACGGTTGCGCACCGGCGCAAACTCAGACAACTGCCGCAGCGGAAACGGCCTGTTCTCAAAAAGCCGCGCGGGCCTGCGGGAGACAAACTGCGCATCGAATCCGTGTTCGGCAAACAGGTGCTCGTAAGCGAGACCGCGGATAACGCCGCTCGGCAAACTATCACCCGCTTCCAAAACGACGAGCAGCTTTTTCATACCTTCACGGCTTCTTGTGCCTCTTGTGGCTTTACTTTGCACTTGCAAGGACCAGCGGTTCCAGCTCATGAAGCGGACCGGAAACGATCGCCTTTGTTCTGGCGAGTCCTTGTTTGAAATCGTAAGCGGGACGCCAAGCGACCAGATCGCGGAATCGTTCAGACGAGATCCTCACCTGCTCGATCTCGATTCGCTTACGCTCGTTGGGCCACGCGACGTAAGTGATTTGCCCGCCGCCGAATTGCCGCGCGATCTCCTCAGCAATCTGCGCCACGGACAGATGTTCGTCGTGAGCAGCGAAATAAACTTCGCCGATTAGTTGAGGAGATTGGGCAGCGACATAAAGCGCGTCAGCGGCGTCTTCGGCGTATAGCACGTTTCGTGTTTGCTCGCCGTTACCAAAGATGCGGATTTCCTCACCGCGCCGGGCGAGGTCGATGAAGTAGTTGATGAAACCAAATTCCGGACTGCCTTTGCCGTATGGTCCATAGAGGTTCGCAAACCGCAGCACGATCGTTTTCAGATCGTGTACGCGGTTGTAAATGCGATAGTACTTTTCCGCGACGCCTTTGTTGGCGGAATAGATATCCAGCGGTCGCTCGACGTGATCTTCGTCAACCAGATCGCCGACGGCACGGCCAATCACCGTGCTGCTCGACGCGTAGACCACCACGGCTTTGCGATTCAACAAACGAACTGCTTCGAGCAGCTTCAGGTTACCGAGGCAGTTTATCTCAGCGTCCAGCAGCGGGTTCTGCAACGACCGCGGATGTGACGTTTGCGCGGCGAGGTTAATTATCACGTCCTGGTTTTGGACCACATTCGCGATCACAAACTCGTCGTTCATACTGCCACGCACGAACGTTATTCGATCCCAAACGGGTTCGAGATGCGCCGTGGTCGCGTGCAGCTCAGGCTCGAGCGAATCGAGCACCGTGATCTCGTTTTCCGGATCGCGAAGATAACGTCGCACGGTGTGTGCGCCGAGAAAGCCCGCGCCACCGATTATCAGTATCTTCACTGCGATTGACCTCCGATAAATGCGCGTAACGTTATATCGATGCCCTGCTGGAGCTTGATTTGCCGTTCCCAACCGGTCGCGGCGCGAAGGCGGCTGTAGTCGGCGATAAACTCGCGCCATTCGATTGGCGCTAACACCGCCTCGGTATCTATTAAAATGTCGACCGCTGACCAGGTTAACTCCGCGACCTGTTTCGCAATCTCATCAATGATTCCTCTCAATGAATAACCTTCGCCGCTACCAACGATGTATTTGTCACCCCATGTGATTGTTTCGCTCACAGCGACGGCGCAAATCGCCCGCACTGCGTCGCCGACGTAAACAAAGTCGCGAACACATGCGTGATTGCGATAGAGGTACAGCGGTCCACCTGCGAGCGCGCGTTGCATGATGCCGTTCAGCACCACACGAGATTCCAAATCTGCATCTCGCACCGGCAATGGACCATAGATGTTCGCGAAACGTAATGCGACCGCAGGAATGTTGAAGTTTTCGGCGTAATGACGGAGATACTTTTCCGCTGTGTGTTTATTGATCGAGTAAAGCGAAAGCAGTTGATCCGGCGTGTCCTCATTTACCAGAGGTGACGTTGGACAGCCAAAGAGATTCGCGGAGCTTGCCTGAACTATTCGCGGTTTGAGTTCCAGTTCTTTACAGGCGTCGAGCAACTCAAGCACGGCTGCCGCATTGATGGCCAGATCCCGCTCCGGTGCGTGCTGGGAGTTGCGACGATGCTCGTAGGCCGCGAGATTCACGATAACGTCGGGCCGAGTTTCGTGCAGCAGGTGGCGCCAGAAGGATGTCGCTGAAAGGTCTCCATGACGCGAAGTAACCGTGGCCTCAGTTTCAGCAGGCGCAGGAAAGAACTCTCGCTCGTGGACCAAAGCAACAATGTGACAGCGAATGTTGTAAAGCGATGCCAAAAGCGCGGTGCCGAGATAACCGCCCGCGCCGGTGACAAGAATCGTTTTGTCTGTGAGTGACTGAACGTACTCATTGCGCCAGCTCGTTTCCGGCCCTGGTGGCATTAGGATTTCCGTCGGCATCGATACGAAACGCGCCCCATCAGCTTTAATCGCGCCAGGCCATAGACGACGCGCGCGCCTGCGCGGCTCTTGAAGAAGCGCTGGATCTCAGGATCGAAACGAGCGCTGCGCAGGTATGCGGGACGCTGAAAATCTATCGGTGTATTCTGATGCCACGACTGAATGCGATCGAAATCAGGCCGCAGCAGCTCGTTCAGGTCACGCTTGCGAAAGAAGACCATGTGACGCGGAAAGTCGTAACAAACACCGTAGCGGCCGAAGACGCGTCCATCGAGCGAATCGCGAATGACTGTTGAAAAAAGAAACTCACCACCTGGTTTTAGTTTGCGCGCGATTTGTTTTACGACCTCGAACGGGTTGACGAGATGCTCCAGCACCATCTCAGCAACGATCGCGTCAAACCAGCCGTCGGGGTAAGTCTCCAGCGCCGTTTCGATTGTCGTGGTCATGACTGTGAAGCCGGAACGTCGTGCGATGCGCGCGGCGGAGTCGGACATTTCGACGCCGTAGAGGTTTCGCCAACCGAGGTCGTGCAGTCTATTGAGCGTCTCGCCGTTGCCGCAGCCAAGCTCCAGCAGACGACCTTCAGGAACAAACCGCGGGAGGAGATCACAGCCGGCGCGCCAACGGGCCACGCGCGAAATAGCGCTGCCGAGAGCAGCGCCAAGACGATTAGAGACATGCGCGCTCGTTCTGTGTTTGTAAGCAAGCTGTCGCGTGAGATAGCCGCTGTTCCAACCCCGCCAACCTTTTCGCAGCCAGTTTGCGCGTTTTGGAATCTTCATTAAACGAGGAGTCGACTCAGCATGCGGACCGTAGTTGCCGGGATAAAGTAGAGGGATATCCGATTCAACGGGCCGCGGATTTTGAAACCAGAAACCGCAATCGTCACAACTCTCCGCGTAAAACGTTCCTGGCAGTCCGTAGATGTAATCGTGCGCAGTGTAAACGAGCGATGAACGCAAACTTCGGCAACGCGGACACGCAACTCGCTCGAGGCGTATCTCGGGAGACTGAAACTCGTGCGCGGCTTTCATTGTCGGCGAAAGAGCAGGTTGCACTGTCGAGGCAATTGGTGAGTCAACGGAAAGTTGCTCATATCAAACACGCGGTCGAGCGTCGACTTGAAGACTAACTGGTAACCAAACTTTTCAACGATCTCAGTAAGCTCGTCGACGTTGAAAAACCAGACCGGAAGAACCGAACCGGGCACGTTCAACTGCGCGCTCGCAAACGTCGGAATGTCACCCGCGGGAAGAAACGTGAAGAGCCAATGCGCCGGCCTGAAAGCCGCGAGATCGTTCAAAAGCTTTTCATACTCTTCGACAAACTGAAGCACACTACTCAAAACGATTACGTCGACACTTTCGACGTCTCGCGGCAACTCCGACATAAACTTCACTGACGAAAACTCTTCCAGCAATCGGCGTCCGCGTTCGCAACTCTCTTCGTTATCAACGATCAGGTATTCGAGCTCGGTCCCTGCTGCCATGCAGCGCCTCACATTTGCGAGGCCAATCCCCATCCCACCGCCGAAGTCGAGCACGCGAACGGGACGGTCCACAACGGGCACTGAAGCGATGAGCATCGCGAGCAGCGCGTGATATGGCGGCACGTTCTCCGGAACACCAACTTCTCCACGGCGTAGTGCAGCGACTGCTGTTCGCGTATACCGCTCCATGTCTGCGAGCCAAGCGTCACTCATAAATCCACGGCCCACGACCGGCACCTGATCGAAGCTTTCGTAAACACCGTCCCAAATGAACGGCTCCTTGTTGGCCCAACGCGCAACAACTTTAACTACAGGACTGCGCAGTAACTTACGCACGATGCTGCTACTTTCTCGATATCCGCATCCGTCAACTCCGGATAGATCGGTAACGACAAGATCTCTCTTGCTGCCTGTTCCGTGTTCGACAACCTGCCAGCACAGTGAATCCGTTCGCTGTACGCCGGCTGCAAATGGACTGGCACTGGATAGTGGACCAACGCGCCCACACCCTCCGCTCGCAAGCGCCCCAACAACTCATCGCGTTCGCGCGACCGGACAACATACAGATGAAAAACATGTGTCGCGTCCGAACGGCGCAGCGGTAAGATCAAATCCGAATCGCGCAAAAGCTCGTCGTACAAACTCGCTATCCGGCGCCGCCGCTTGTTATCTTCGTCGAGAAATCGCAACTTCAAGCGCAGGATCGCCGCCTGCAACTCGTCGAGGCGCGAATTCCAACCGCTCATATTGCTAACG
>DATNJO010000968.1:0-2100 GCA_035603895.1 Pyrinomonadaceae bacterium | reverse complement strand
CACTTTCACACCGCGTTTTTCGAAGTCGGGCTTCGAGCGGGCCACGTAGCCAAGCTCGGTGGTGCAGACGGGCGTGAAATCCTTTGGGTGGGAGAACAGAACTGCCCAGCTATCACCAAGCCACTCGTGAAAGCGAATGGGGCCTTCCGTCGTATCCGCTGTGAAATCGGGTGCAATGTCGCCAAGTCGTAAAGCCATAATTCTCTCTCCTTTTTCTGTTGGGAACACCACGCTTGTACAACTAATGTTCGGGCAAGTCAAAGGCTAAACAAGACTCAAGTTTTGAGTTCAAGCTTTAGCTTGTCCGCTTACAGCCTAAAGGCTGAACTCAAAACGAACTGAAACGCATCCGTGTTATCCTTCGGCGATGCAAATCGCACTGAATGGCGCCACCACAATGCAGGCTGATCTGGCCACGGATTTTCAAGCAGCTAAAGCAGCAGGCTACGACTACCTGGAAATCTGGGCCGCAAAACTCAGGACATTTTTGGCCCACCGGACCAGCGGCGAACTGAAAGAATTGATCGCGACGGGCGGCGTGCCGCCGTTGAGTATTAATTCGATCGAGCACGTTACGTTTCGTGACTCGCCTACGTGGAATGGAATCAAGGAACAGTGCGAGGAACTGAGCCAGATCGCGGAAAAGATCGAGTGTCCGTTCATCGTCGTGGTTCCGAGTCCGTTACCAAACGGCGGCGCGACACCTGAAGAAGTGATCGCGGAATCTGTTCGCGTGCTCGGGGAACTCTGCGACATCGCCGCTCGTCACAATGTGTCGCTCGCGTTTGAGTTTTTGGGTCAACCGGATTGCAGCGTGCCGACACTCGGCCTGGCCCACGAAATCGTGCGCGCCACGGAGCGAAAGAACCTCGGCCTGGTGATCGACAGTTTTCACTTCTACGCCGGTGGCTCGACGATCGAAATGGTAGAAGCGCTCGATCCGAATCTGCTTTACGTTTTTCACATCAACGACGCGGAGAACCTGCCGCGCGAGCAATTGCAGGACAAGCACCGCCTGCTGCCGGGACTCGGCATCCTCCCGTTGGGCGATCTACTCGCTGCGTTTCGGAAGATCAATTACGACAAAGTTGCGAGTGTGGAGATCTTCCGGCCTGAATACTGGAAAAGGGATCCGTTCGAGTTGGCGAACGACGCGCTCAGCGCTACGAAACGCGTTTTGGAAACTGTATGAAACTCAAAGTCGGGATCATTGGCGCTGGCTACATCGGCGGCGTTCACGCTCTGATACTCGCGCGTGATGAGCGAGTTCAACTCGCGGCGATTTACGATGTGGACCGTGAGCGCGCCGAACGACTCGCACGCACGAGCGACGCGCACGTTGCTGCCAGCTCAAGCGAAGTCATCGAACGTTGCGACGCTGTTTACATCACTGCCCCAAACACACAACACGTCTCCCTCGCGCTCGCCACACTCGACGCCGGCAAACACGTCTTCTGCGAAAAACCACTCGCCATAAACATCCAGGACGCCGAATCCGTCTTTACGAAAGCAAACAAAACCAAATCCGTGTTTCAAGTCGGTCACAACCGGCGCTTCGCTCCTGTTTACGCAACTCTCAAACAACTCCTCACCGAGAAACACGTCGCCCATTCAGCGCACGTGAAGATGAACCGTGGCGAACTGCTCAACCCCGTTTGGACCGGCGATCCGTCAGTCACCGGCGGCTTTCTCTACGAAACGCCGATTCATATATTCGACATGATGCGGTTTCTCTTCGGCGAAGTTGAGAGCCTGCACGCAATCGGCTCTCAACACGAGTACCGCGAAATTGACGACTTCTCCGTGTTGTTGAAATTTACGAGTGGATTCCACGCGACTCTCGCGACCACCGCCGACGCGAGCTGGCTGTTTCCCTTCGAACGCGTCGAGGTCTTTTGTCACCACGCGACGTTCGTCACGCGCGAAATGGAGAGCCTGGTCTGTAGCACAAATCTCGAAGGACACTTCACCGAGCAGTCGATGCAGCAGTTGCCGCGCGACGAAAAATGGGGCTACTTGCAGGAAGATCGGGCCTTTGTCGATGCGATCGTCAACAACACGCCGCCGCTCGTCACGGTCCTCGACGGACTTATGTCGGTA
>DATNJO010000967.1:0-10069 GCA_035603895.1 Pyrinomonadaceae bacterium | reverse complement strand
TAGTGGTCCAGCCGGCGCAGCGGGATGTGTGATCAGCAGATCGGCGCCGTCGACTGCACGGAGCAGATCTGTGTAGCTGTCACGCACTGCAGGGTAGATGACTTCTTCCATCAGGAACCGCGGACCGGTCTTCGGCTCCATTATTTTGTTGATCAGATCGGCAGCCTGGTCGCCTGGCTGCGGCAGCTTTGGACGCACCGGAAAAGACTGCAAACCCGCAGCCTCGATCTTGTCGCGATATACCTCTGCGGTAGCGATCACCGGCGTATGACCGCGCGCTTTTAATTCCATCGCGAGCGACATGTACGGATGTATATCGCCAAACGATCCGAAAGTGTTCAGGATGATGCGCATCGATTAAACCCTCGCCGGACGGACACTCGTAACGTCGCCCGCGCGTATCAACTGAATTCCCTGAGCAGTCTCTACGCGTAACGCGCCATCGTGCTCGAGGCCGCGAGTGATGCCTTGTAAGACTTCGTCGCCGTTTGTTACCTGGACCAACTTGTCTGAGGCGTATGAAGAGCGGCTGGCCCACGCTGCAATAATTTTCTCAGCGCCGTCCGGCTCATGCAGTAATGAATACCAGCGAGTGAGCGCGTTAAGCAGCGCGGCGAGGATTGTCTCGCGTTCCGGTTGCCGGCCGGATTCCCTCGCCACCGAGGTTGCCACGCCAAGCAGATCTTGCGGAAAAGCGTTGTTGGTTAGATTGATGCCGATGCCGACGACAACCGCGCGACCGGTTGGTGTTTCGATTGCTTCAGCGAGTATGCCGCAGATCTTGCGTTCATTCGCAAGCAGATCGTTGGGCCACTTGATGTCGGTTGGCACTCCCGCACCTTCGAGTAACGCATCGCTGGTGGCCAACGCAGCTACGAAGGTGATCAGTGGCCAGCGATCCACGGCAATACGCGGGCGTAGCAGGATGCTGAAGTACAATCCGGCGCCTTTTGGCGACGACCAGGCGCGCTGCAAACGTCCGCGTCCCGCGGTCTGCTCGTCGGCAACTACGCCCACACCCTCTTCAGCACCTTCGACAGCGAGCCGCGCGGCTTCACTGTTTGTCGACGCCACTGACTCGTAGCGCAAAATCCGCGGTTTCATAAGCGCCCGATTGTAAGCCACAAAGAGGCACAAAAGACACAAGACAGAACAAGAGCTCTGAGCGCCGTTCTGTCTTGTGTCTTTTGTGCCTCTTTGTGGCTTAGCTAAGAAAGCCTTTGAACTTCGACGCGTTCGTACTGTAACCGGGGAACACGGATTTTAAATCTGCCGCGCCGAGATGTCGTGCGGCAACCTCGCCAAACACATCGCGAAAGTCCGTCGTCAAAGCAAGATCGCGTCCCTCAAAAAGCTGCTCGCCCTTGAGTCCGGGCCACTTGCCGTAAACCTGACCGCCGTGCACGCTGTTGCCCAGCACCAACATCGCATTCGCATGACCGTGGTCTGTGCCGCGATTGCCGTTCTCTTTGGCCGTGCGGCCAAACTCCGACATCGTCAACACCACCACGTCGTCCATTCGCTGGCCCAGGTCCTGATAGAACGCCGCGATCGCGGAGCTGAACTCCTGTAATCGATTTGCGAGCTGTCCGCGGCCATTGCCCTGGTTCGCGTGCGTGTCCCAGCCGCCAACGTCAGTGAAAGCTATCTCCAAACCAACACCGGCTTTGATCAACTGCGCGATCTGAAGCAACGATCTTCCTAACTGACCTTGAGGATACTGCGCGCCGTTCTCCGGTTTGTACTGCGCGGGATTCGCTTGCTTCAGGTAATTGATCGCTTCAAACGTCTCGCGGCCAGTCTCGGCCAGCAGCTCATTCTTGTCGCGCGAGTAGATTGCCTCAAAACCACCTTGCACGTTGGCTGACGACTTACCGTTGCGAATCGCAAAGTTCGATACATTCAACATCGTCAGCACCGGCGCTCTACCCTGCATTACACGCGGCATCTGCTGCGTCAACGAGATTGCGCGAAACGGCGATACTTCCGTTTCTTTCCTGGTTTGCAGATAACGATTCAACCAGCCGTCACTCGTTGACTTCACACCGGGCGTCGCGGATTCCATGTAATCCTGCGCGTCGAAGTGCGAGCGCGTGTTGTCCGGCGAGCCGGAGGCGTGAACGATCGCCAGTCGCTTCGAGTCCCACAGCGACTTGAGCGAATTCATCGACGGATGGAGACCGAAGAAACCGTCGAGACTGATCGCTGATTCCTGGCTGTTTCCGTTTGGTTTCGGAATCGCAATCGAAGGCCGCAGGTCGTAGTAATCCGACTCGCCAAACGGCACGATCATGTTCAGCCCGTCAACAGCGCCGCGCTGAAAGATCGCCACGAGAGTCTTACGTTTGCCGCCAGTGCGCTCGTTGGCAAGCAGCGCGCGCTGAAGAAACGTTGGCGCTGAAAGCGACATACCGACACTCGCCAACGCAATGCTTCCCGATTTGATAAAGAACCTGCGATTCATAATTCGTTACCTTTACTGCCTCTGAAACTCCGGCGTGCCGAGAATCAAGCCAACGACCTTTGCCGCTGTGTCGGCATTCGTCTCGTCGATCTGTTTCATCAGTGTCTCTTTGGTTGCGGCGGAGATTTCGCCGGCAACGATCATCTTCAACGACTCGTCGATGAGTTTCGACTTCTCCGGCGCGTTCAGTCTTGCGAGATCGACGCGTGTGCCCTGAACTCGATTGCCTGCTAACGCAAGACCAAAATTCATTCGTTCGAGTAGCCCACCAGTGTTGACCCAACTCTCGGCCGCGTCTGAGTAACCGTTCGGCGTTTGAAACCCGTAAAGCGGTTCACCCATGCGCGCGATCCATTGGTGCGTGCCCGGACCACCGTTCGTGTCTGCGCCTAGAGTTCTGATGGCACTAACAACCAGTTCAAACGGCCGCTTGATCTTCGCGCGATAAGCTTCGGGTGAATTGAATTCGTTTGAGAAGAAGATCGCTTTCAGTGTTTCGCGAATATCGCCATCGCTCTTCGTGAACGCCGCAGCGACACGATCGACCAGCGCCGGCGGCGGTGTGTCGGAAACGAAGTGCCGCACGAGTTTTGTCGCAATGAACTTAGCTGTGGCCGGGTGATGCGCGAGAATGTCGATAGTAGTCAGACCGTCTTTGAATCCACCGCCCGCGGGGATTTTATGGCCCAAAACAGTTTTTTCACCGTCGTCGTGAACGCGGGCATTGAAGAAGAACGTCCCAGCATTCCGGCGCCCTGCTTCGCTACCCATCATCGCGTTCACCGCGGCGGCGCCACCGCGCGGCTGGAAGATGGTCCAACCAGTGAAACAGCGCGCAACCTCCTGCACGTCTTTCTGCGTGTAACCACCGTCAACGCCGAGTGTGTGCAACTCCATCAACTCGCGCGCGTAGTTTTCGTTGATGCCGCGTCGCTGTCGCTGTGGCTGTTGCTGCCCGTTAGCAAGTCTGCGCATGCCGCCGCCACGATTCGCATCCGGACTGACGCTCTGAAAGTTGTCGAGATAAAAGAGCATCGCCGGACTCTGCGCGGTCGCCAACAGCAAGTCTGAAAACTTGCCCAGTGCGTTCGGGCGAATCGTGTCGCGATCGTAAGACGGGAGCAGCCAGCGATCGGCGCCCTTGCCGGCGAAGACGTTGAAGTGGTTGGTCCAAAAATCAACCATCACTTCCTGAAGCTGTCGTTCGCTGTAAACCGCACGCAGGATTCGCGACGCTTGCAGTTCGGCAATGATGCGTTGCGGACGCTGAAGTCCGTTCTGCTGGTAATACTCCTCGATTATTTTTCTGTTTTTTTCATTCTGTGGATTGAGCGGGTTGTTTTGCGGGTCCTGGGGGACATCCCCACCCAACATGCCTCGCTGTTGAAGCTGCCGCAACAACTGCCCGGGCTGCGGATACTTTGCGTAGAGCTCAGCGGTACTCATATCGAGCACAGTCAGGTCTTTGACCTTGTTATCGGCGACTGTGTCAGCGATCTTCTGTGGATTCAGTTGCTGGTTGATGTACTGTTCGAGACCGATCGACTTCACGCGTTCGACGTCGCCCGGCCGCACACCAAAACCGAGCCGGTTGAGTACGTGAATGATCCGCTGCTCGTCGTTGAGTCGCTGTTTTTTCGCGGTTTTCGGCGTGTCAGCGAACGAAACGAGCGTTTGCGTCGCGAGCATCGCCGCGATCATCAACGAAGCAACCAGGCTCTTTTTTGGGAAGTTCATGTCAATTTAGACGCCGCACTGCGCCGCTTAGTCGAGAAAACTTCGTATCAGAAACCCACCAACCAGGTGGGTGGTACTTTCACGTCGGCCTACTAGCTGAGGTAGGTCACGTCTGAAGTACCACCAACTTCGTTGGTGGGTTTCTGATACTGCAGTAGCTCACGGATTGCTACTGGTGTTCCGGTTCGCCGGCTGCTGCGGCCGAACCGGTTGCGGAAATGTCACCGGACTGCGATGACCTTCCTTATCCACCGCTCGCACGCCGAAAAAGTAGTTATCTTTCGACATCCCTTTCAGCGTGAAGCTCGTGACGTTTCCGACCGATCGCACGCCGCCCCAGGTAGCTGCCCAAGTCTCGCGCCAGACGATCTCGTAACCGTAAAGATCCGGTTCCTTGTTCGCTTCCCAACGCAGTTCCGTATCGTCTGAAAGACGCGAAACGATGGTGACGCCCTTCGGCCGCGCCGGCGCGTAAGCCAGCATCGCGAGCGCCGCCGCATTCACGCGCGCCACATTCGCGACGTAAGCAAAGTCGACAAACTGCGGCAGGTCGCCGTACTGCACGCCGTTCTCAACGCGCACGTTTTGATGTTGATGCCGGAACTCTTCGTTCGTTTCGGTGAACCGCACCGCCGGATAACCACGTTCTAAAAACGGAATGTGATCGCCGCCGCGGCCATAACGGTCGCGACGATAGACCATCATCACGTTCATCTGCGGGACAAATCCCTCAGTAGATTCTTTGATGAAGCGTGCGAGTTGGCGCGAAGCAGAATCGTTCTCACCGCCAACGCTTCGACGCGTGTTTGCTTCAGCGGCGGTTTCGTTCGTCGGCACGCCTTCCGAGAACACACGCACGGTGTTGCGATTACGCATGCCGTTGCCGCCGAGTGTGTTGCCGACGATGTCGTTGGTGAACATCGCATCGATGTCCCAGTTCTTCTGTTTCGCTTGTTCCGCGAAGTGCGTCGAACCAAGCAGACCTTGTTCTTCACCTGCAACGGCCATGAAAACGATCGTCGCATCAAACTCAAACTTCGCCATCACGCGCGCCATCTCGAGGACCGCGGCCGTGCCGGAAGCGTCGTCGTTGGCGCCGGGCGCATCGCACTTCGCGTCGGTCGGACTGATGCACATCGAATCGTAGTGACCACTGACGACGTAAATGCGATCGGTTGCTTCAGGTTGCGATCCTTTCAACGTCGCGACGACGTTAGTGACGATTGTCGGCTGCGGCACGCGTTGCGCTTTTGGTTGTTCGTAACTCTGCTTCTCGACAGTCATGCGGCCGTTGGAAGTTTCAGCGGCTTTGAGAAACTCGGCGTAAAGCCAATCGCGGGCGGCGCCGATGCCGCGTTTCGGATCGTTCTGTTCTGACAACGTGTTGCGCGTGCCGAAGGAAACGAGTTGACGAATAGTGCGCTCGATGTTGCGTGCGTCGATTTGCTTAACGATGCTGTTGATTGCCGGATAAGCGAGATTTCGTTTGGCTTGTTTCGGGGTTTGAGAAAAGACCGGATTTAACGTTGCGGCTAAACTAAAAAACAGAACACTCAATACTACGCGGTTCAGTCTGGTTGTCATGGTTTTCCAAGCAAACCACAGATTACACAGATTAAAAAGTCTGCGTAATCTGTGATAGTTTTCCTCCCTACCGAAATCGATAGACGCGGCCCTTCCAGACAACGATGACCTCGCCGTCGAGTTGTTCGGCGATTTTTTTGATTTCCGGCTCGTCGGCAACCAGCGCTCTGAACTGTTCGGAGCCGCGAGTCATGTCTACAGTTCGGGTTGACGAATCATACGCTGTGTCGGTCCAAATGCCACGTTCTTTTCGGAAGCGACGGCCCGCGACGGTGCGTGTCTCGGCATCGTCCTTCTCTGCTTGACCACGCGACCGCCGAACATTGGCCACACCACCCAGGGTGGCGCTTCGTCCTTGAATCGGAAGAGCCTCGCGTTTGCTTTCATCGACACTTTTACTGGCAGGTTGCGGGGCGCGGTTGGCGTCACGCGTCGGTTCGTTTGCTTTTGCGGTCGAGACTGAAGTGTCCGTCGTCTGGACCGTTGCCGCAGACTCCTGCTTGGCAGCCGAATCGGTTTTCTTTTGCTCTTCTTTCTTTCGCTCTTCGACTTTCTTTTTGTCTTCGCCGTCAGCCAAATAGCCGGTTTTCGCCGACGGTGGTTCAGCAGCGACTTTCGGTGGCGGCGCAGCCTCAGCGGTTTCCTCGCGTTCGGGTGCCGGCGTGGGCGCGGGGGCGGGAGCCGGTCCTGTGCCGGCAGTGCCGTCCGCGACGGTCCCGCTCGCGTTCTTCGGCGCGGTCTCTTTCGGGTTGGTTACCGGCTGCGCTGCTTGGCCCGATCGAAAGTCTTGCGGACTACCGTCGTAAGCCTTATTAGGTGACGACGCCGTCGCGGGCGCTTCAGGTGTCGCAGTGTTTGGCGCAGCTTGTCTTCGGTTCGGGTCCAGTTGGGCCACAAAGCGATCCTGACGTTGCTCGCGCAGGACTACAAAACCGATCACGCCCACGACGATCAAACCCAACGCCGGAACTGCGTAACGCAAAACCATCGGCGAGAACAGACTCGCCAAAAACTTCTTCAATGCGCTCGGCTCGGCAACTGTTTCAACCGGCGCAGTGGCAGCGACAGTTGTCCCCAGCGACAGGCTCAACTCGGTAACCAGTTTTCGACACGTCGAACACTCAGCGAGATGTTCCGTGTAGCGCGTGCGTGCCGCCGCCGGCAATGCGTTCTGCGCATACGAACTCAGCTCGTCAGCATCAAGATGTTGATCTGTTGCTTCACGCACAGAACCACCGTCCTGCCGGCTCATGCGGCGAAGCAACAGATCGATCTCGTTGTTTGTTTCCTGTCTCATTGCAAAACTGGCGCTGCCAAAGAGAGAACGTAGACATTTCGATACCTTGCAGTCAAAAGCTCTTCTCCTTGATTAACGCCTCTAAATCCGTCTCCAAATGTTGCGCCACCTCCGCGAACGAGCGTTCGGCCTCGGCCTTTGTCCAACCTCGTTCATCAACCAAAATTTGACTGACTCGCTTGCGCAGATCCGTTTGAATACGAGTCAGACGGCGGCTCGCGGTTGCTTCATGCACACCTAAAACCACGCCCGCCTCGCGCAATCGCAGATTGTCAAAATAGTAGAGTTTTACAAGCAAACGATCTTCGGCAGCGAGTTCGCCGACAGCCCGCGTCAACGCTTGCTGCAAGTTTTCCCGCGCGAAACGATTCGAGAGCGACTGCTCGGGGTTCTGCACACCAGCCGCCGAGAAAGTCGGTGTTTCGCTGATCTGTGCATCGCGCGCGAGTCGATCGAGATCCGCGTCTTCTTCGGTCTGCACCAACTTTGATTGCTTGCGAAACGCATCAACCGAGAGTTGCGCGACGACAGCACGCAGCCAACCCGCGAGCGAACCGCGTCCGGAGTAATAGGCCAGTTTGCTTGCGCGCCGGCCATCGTCGCGGACTCGCAATCCGTAAAGCTCCGCCCAGATCGATTGGGCCAAATCCTCCGCCGCATCTTCGTTCGAGCTAACCGAACGTGCGGCTGAACGGACGGTCGTCGTGAAACGCTCGACGAGATCAGTCCACGCGTTTTCATCGCCACGCTCGCAAGCGACGATCAGGCAGAGATCGTCAGCCTGCATTTCATCAATGAAGTTGTTGATGTCAGCCGCGGCGGTGTTTGGCTCATCTCGCAGGAGATACTTCTCGACTGCGGCCAACACGCGCGGCGACAGCCCGTCCGCGTTGAGCGAACGGCTGTCCGCGGCACGCGCAAGCAAGCGGCCCGTGCCGTCGTTGATCAACTTCGCGATGTCACTTCTGTCTGCCACCGGGGGACTCTCAACGGTTACCGTGTAAGTTACCGGATTTATCGAACTTTTGACACCTAACAGTTGCTACGCTAGATTCCGGTCAAGTGCTGCGCGTCACCGAAATCTTTCGTTCCATTCAGGGCGAATCGACCCATGCCGGTCGTCCGTGCACCTTTGTGCGCCTGACCGGCTGCCCGATGCGCTGTGTCTGGTGCGACAGCGAATACACGTTTACGGGCGGCGATCACATCACCCTGGACGATGTGATGCAGCAAGTACACGCGCTGGGTTGCAAACTGGTCGAAGTCACAGGCGGCGAACCGCTCGCGCAGAAGGAAGGTTTTGCGCTGATCCGGCGGCTTTGTGACGAGGATTTTGAAGTCCTGGTCGAGACGGGAAACTACGTCTCGACAGCGGAGCTGGATCCACGCGCGAAAGTGATTCTCGACATCAAGTGTCCTGCTTCCGGCGAGGAAGCGAGAAACGAGTGGTCTAACATTGAACGTCTGCGCGTGGATCTGGACGAAGTCAAGTTTGTCGTCGCCGATGAAGGCGATTGGCTTTACGCGAAGCGAGTGATTCAGGAGCACGATCTCGAGACTCGCACGCGCGCAATTTTGATCTCGCCCGTGTGGGGCCAGATCGATCTGCAACAGTTGGCAAACTGGGTCGCGGGAAGCGGTCTGAACGTGCGAATGCAATTGCAACTACACAAGTACATCTGGGGACCAGACGTGCAAGGAGTGTGATGGGCGGCGGCTCTGAAGAGATCGCAACTGAAGTTGCTGAAGCAGAAGAAGTGGAGAGACCAGAACGTGCGATCTGTCTCGTCTCTGGCGGCATGGACTCGTGCGTCACCGCGGCCATCGCGCACAACGAAAACGACGAGCTCGCTTTTCTGCATGTTTCCTACGGTCAAAGAACAGAAGAACGCGAACTGCGCGCATTTGAAGCGCTTGCGGAATACTATGACGTCAAGTTGCGTCTGGTGATCTCACTCGGGCACCTCGCGCGCATTGGCGGCTCTTCACTTACCGATCCGGGCATCGCCGTTACACCCGCGGATCTAACTTCGCGAAACATTCCGTCGAGCTACGTTCCCTTTCGCAATTCCCACCTGCTTGCGGCAGCAGTTAGCTGGGGCGAAGTTATCGGCGCAAACGCCATATATATAGGAGCCGTGGCTGAAGACTCCTCGGGCTATCCCGATTGCCGTCCGGAGTTTTACGCAGCGTTTCAAAGCGTGATCGATCTCGGCACGAAGCCCGAAACCAACCTGCTAATCAAGACGCCGGTGATCGGTATGAAAAAATCCGAGATCGTTAAAAAGGGTTTGGAACTGGAAGCGCCGTTGCAACTCACCTGGTCCTGTTACCAGTCTTCCGACGTTGCTTGTGGAAACTGTGATTCGTGCGCGCTGCGGCTACGCGCGTTTCGTGAAGCTGGCGTTCCCGATCCAATCCCCTACCAGCTTGACAGTAATCGTTTTGCTTATTAAGTTTTAGGCAAAATCTCAGGTGCTTATCGTTACAACCGCAAATCAGAAAGGGTGCATCTTACGGCACGTCCTGAGAAGCCCCGGCAGTGGAGGAATCTGAAGAAATGATTGGTAAATACTTTGTTGGAGCGCTCGCAGTCGCCATACTTTTGGCGGTTGCCTCAGTGCCGGCTTTCGCTCAGGTGGGCGAACTCCGCGGCAAGGTCATGATGAAACAAGCCGACGGACAAACAGTTCCCCTTGCCGACGCGCAAATCGACGTTTTCCGAACGGACATGAAGGCGTCGTACAAAACGAAGACAAACAAGAACGGCGAGTTTGTCTTTGCGGGACTGCCGTTCATCGGCACGTACACCGTTGCGGCAAGTCATCCGACAGCCGCTCCAAACTATGTGCCCGGAGTGAGAGCCGGAAAGGGTATACCGGTCGAGATCACGGTGACGCCGGGCGACGGCCGCAAACTTACGCTTGAAGATCTCGAGAAAGTCGGTGGCGCATCAGCGAATCCGACTGCCGCTCCGAGCGCGGCCG
>DATNJO010000966.1:0-8976 GCA_035603895.1 Pyrinomonadaceae bacterium | reverse complement strand
TCGGACGCAGAGCGCTTTTCCCGTTCAAGATAACTTTCGATCCGCAGGCACGCCTGATCTCCTTCGAACCTGCCGAACGTAACTAGCCACAACTCTGGATTCGTTTTGAGTTCAGCCGGCTTTGCACGAGAAGTGACGTTTGCACGAAATGTAAACTTCTTGCACGAAAAGTCAACAAGCTAGGGTTCGTCGTCATTACCCTTTTCTTGTGGGCCGGTTTCTTTGGGCGGTTTGGGTTGAACATCCAGAACTACGTTGTCAGCGGTGTGGCCGTGCATGGAGTCCGCAACCTCCAAGGTAATAGCAACGTCGTTACTCACATCGAAGTCACAGGGCACAAAGTAAGGTACTTCGGCGGGCCGTTTTCCTATCCACGGATAGTAGTGGTAACAAAAGGATTGTTCAATGCTTTTATATCTGAAATACCCGAACACCTTAAGTCGCGGCTCATCGTTATAGGCGTCAATCGTTTCTTGGTTGAGGACAGGCGTCCATCGTATCGGATACATTCTCCTATCATTAGCGGGGATAGTGACTATTTGTTCGCTTCTCCACTTTGCGCGAATGCGGCCACCCTTAGCTTGCACATAAAGCGCAACGTCTTGCGCCTCAGTAGCGCCTTCATTTACAAGCGAAACTATAAAAGCGGGCGACTGCCCGATCTCGAATCCGGCCACCTTGACTTCGTCAATGCGCAAGCGCGGCGCGATTTTAGCCCGTTCCATTTCCAGAGCATTCTGGGTATCTCTCGATTGTTGCAGCATGAGATTCCTCTGTCCCCAATAGATAAAAGCTTGGGCCACTACAGCAAGAAAAACAAAGAGGCTCAAGGTGTTTTGTGCCACGAAACTGTAAGCGGCCGCAACATCGGCGATGGCGCGGCTGAGGTAAATAAACCATGCCAGACCACCCCCTCCAGCGGCGACCAAGGTGCCCGCAATAACAGGCATGACCCAAGGGCGCGGGCTATAGATTTCCGGTGGCTGTGGATCGGACTGGCGCTGGAGTGCGTGCTTGTTATCGGCGCGGTCGTTTGCTTGTACCATCTTTTATACCTCGATTTTGTGAGAAAGACGGGGAATGAGAACCCGTAGCGGCTTGTATCACTGATCGCGGCAATCTAAAAGCGTTTTCTTAGCGAAGGTTCATTTAGTCATCAATCAGATACAACCAAAAGGCCGACACCAAGATCGGCCTTTCGACTACTTCACTTGCGCCTAATTGTTACGCTGCTTCACTCATAAACTCCGGTGTGATGTTCAATTCATACATTGACTGAATTACAACACAGAGGTTGTGCGCTAAAACTTTGGTCAGCGCCTCATTTACTTGCGCTGTCTCGGTCTTACTTCTCAGCCGCTCGCCAAACTTGGATTTAATCATCTGAAAGACGCTTTCCACATTGACCGCTTGTGATAGTGGGCCAAAAACTCTTCGCGCTTGAAGTTGTAGAAGAAGAACATTTTTGACCACACATCAGTGCCGCGATCTGCCTGTGCATTTGCTTTGAAGGGAATGAAAGGTACTGCGCCGTGGTCTATAGTCGCCTGTAGATTCTTCATGCTGATGTAACCTTTGTCGGCTGAGACTTCTTTCATGGTGAATCCGGCCTTAGCGGTTTGTTGAAGCAATGGTTTGAAGTACGGGCTATCGTTTGCCGTTGTGCCGCTCA
This sequence comes from Pyrinomonadaceae bacterium, assembly GCA_035603895.1. Classification (GTDB taxonomy): domain Bacteria; phylum Acidobacteriota; class Blastocatellia; order Pyrinomonadales; family Pyrinomonadaceae; genus PSRF01. The sequence continues at coordinate 7,304 of DATNJO010000966.1, read as the reverse complement.
TTTCCACGCTGGTAACGATATGCGTTTTAACGCCGCACATAAGATGCATTTTCAGCCAGTCGTGCCAATCTTCATTGTTGCCGTATTTCACGTCAAACCAGCGCACGTAACTCGTAGTCGAAAAGCCCGAACTATCAACCGCGAAACTTTCTTCAATCGACTGGAGGGGCATTGCGCTCTCCGCAATCAACTGTTTCAGGTACGGAGACTGGCACCGGGCGTACTTCAAGAACTACGCCGACTAACACCCAAAGACTCAAAGGGAAGATTCAAAACAAAATTGTTCCAAAGGCTGACTGAGGATATAGGCCATCCGCGATTAAGAGAGCTATTAGCATCTGAGATCACGCTAATGAGAATCTTTGATGAAGGGCAATGGGAACCGTTTATGACGGCAGTTAACAAAGCCATACCGCTATATCGAGATGAGCCACTATTCAACGTCCTAGACGATAACGATCAGGATTCTGCCGCCATCATGATCGGCGCCTCATAGGGGGGTCGATGATTTCACCGGAATGAGCGGCCGAATCACTATCTCCGCTTGCGCGTCCGCACTGGCGTCCGTTTTTCGAGTAGGTCTTTGTGCCTTGTACGGAGCGCGTATGCTAACCACTGCCAAGACACTCCGAGACTGCGAGCGGCACGACTAATCCTACCCTCAGATTGTTCTAAGGCAAGCTCTATAACACGGTGCTCCGTTAATAGTCTGTCTTGGCCCAACCCGCGACCGGAAAGAAGTTGACCGCGCTCGATTGCCACAAGGTGCTCTCCCATTTCTCGAAATGCCGCGAGCGCGGCTTCTGCTGAACGATTGCTAAGGCCCGCATTATCAGACAACTCAATAGCGCGTCGAAACGTTCCGAGTGCGGCGGCGTATCGTTCCAGCCGCGCTAGCACTCTGCCATAAGTGATCAGTGCTTCCGTTAATAGATAAGAGTTACCAGTCTTTTCTTGAACGCGAACGGCTGAACGTCCTTTGCGCTCGGCGTCTGTGAGGCGTCCCTTTGCGAGAAACACGCAAGCGAGAGTTTCATCTACTTGCGCCGCGCTGCCAGCATCTTTCAGGCTTCCGAAAATTCGACGCGCACGATCCAGGTGTTCCTGTGCTTGGTTGTAATCTTTGATTTTGAAGTACAGGAAACCGAGATTGTTTTCGACATTCGCGAGGTACTGGCGATGGCCCGACAGCTCAAGGTGATAGCTTGCGGCGGCGTATTCGATTAAAGCGCGATCTATGTAAGCACTACGCTTTTCTGACGCTGCCAGATTCTCAAGTCGATTTCCGAGTGCAGTGTAGTAGCACCCCTTAACTGTGTGATTATTGATCCTGACGAATAACGGCGCGTATCTCTCAAGAATGCGGAATGCTGTGTGATCGCGTTCGGCTATGTGCTCGACATTCGCAAGTCTCAGAAGTGCCTTAGCTTTTAACTCGCTGTCTACAGTCAACAGGGCGAGTGCTTGTTTCAGACAGGACCGCGCTGCATTCACGTCATGGGTGCGAAAGTGACAGAACGCCAGTTCTGTCTGTGCTTCGGCTATCTTCTTTTGATTTTGCCGTGATGCGAAGATCGTGCGGCTTTGCGTGATTAGAGTTTTAGCTATCGCTTGCGCTTCGGGGATCGGTCTGTAAGCTCCGATTATCCCTGTCAGCACCCCGGCCCGTAGGAGCAACTCGGCGGCAGTGTTTTCTTCCAAGCCCGTGAGTTTTGGTGCTTCACCTATGCGCGGCCAGTAGTCCCTCAAAATCTTTTGCGCTTCTTCGTACTCACCTCTGTATTCCAGTTCTCGTGTGGCTTCGCAACACAACTCCACGCGTTGATCGACACTGAGGTTTAGGTTTTCCAGATCGCGCAGTAGTGAGGCCCGTAAGGTCATTGAGAGAAGCCTGAGTTTTCGACTGAGTAAGGAAAGCGAGCGAAACGACCGCAAATCTAACGCAGACCGTCAAGCTCTTGCAATAGCGTCCCAGACCGATCATCCTTGTGTCGCTCAAAATTGCAAAACTTTTGCAACTCTGTTAGGAGGCTCAAAAGTGAAGACCTTCCGCCAAATCAGCGCCGCGACGATCCTCAGTCTGACGCTTTCAGTCTGTGCGCTTGCGGGGCAAATCGAGAGTAACGGCGTGGTAGCACCGCCAACGCCGCCCTCAGGCGCAACGACGCAAAGCACTGGCACCGCTACATCTATCCTTCTAACGGTGCTTAGTCTTATTCGCCGTTAAAGCTTTCCGCGTTTGGTCTATTCAAGTAGGAATGATCGCCTCACCGCGATACGGTCGAAGTGTGTTTGTGATTGGAAAGTCTTTGCAAAAACTTCTGCTACTTACACATACCTGAAAAAGTTGTCACCACTGGTGTCGGCAGATATAAACCGCATTGTAGCCTCGCATAGCCCAGAGGGGCGGGGCCGGGGCGTCGCGCTTCTTTTGTGGGTGAACCGCGACGCCCCGTTACTTTCTCGCCATGCTCGCAGTAGATGATTCAGACTTCACACCAGATCACATCGAACTCCTGAAAGAGTGGGCCGACAATCTTGGCATCTCGGTTGAGGTTTTGCTAGCACGGATCGTACTCGCTACGAGCGAAGGCGAAAAGTACGTTGAAAAGGTGCCAAAGTGGAAGCCAACGCCGCGTTGCACGAAAAGTTCAGATGCTGCACGATAAGTCGGCAGTTTTAGCGACTATTCGTGCAAAGCCAGTTCAGCCTTAGGCTGCCGTTCGAACAACAAGCTAAAGCTTGAACTCAAAACGAAAGCCCTTGTGTCTCTTTGTGGCCTTAAAGTGGAATGTTTCCGTGCTTACGCGGCGGGTTTGTGTCGCGTTTGTTTTCCAACAAAGACAAAGCACGGATGAGTTTCGGACGAGTCTGCGCGGGTTCGATCACTTCGTCGACGAAACCTCTTTCGGCCGCCACGTAAGGATTCGCAAACTTATCTTCGAGTTCGACAATCCGCGCCTTGCGCGCGGCTTCTTTGTCCTGCGCCTCGCTTAATTCACGGCGATAAAGAATACCAACCGCGCCTTCCGCGCCCATGACCGCGATCTCCGCGGACGGCCACGCAAAGTTCACGTCGGTTCGGATGTGTTTCGAGGCCATGACGCAATACGCGCCGCCATAAGCTTTGCGAGTGATCACGGTCACCTTCGGCACCGTCGCTTCGGCAAAGGCGTACAGCAGCTTCGCGCCGTGCGTGATGATGCCGCCGTGTTCCTGCGAAACTCCCGGCAGAAAGCCCGGCACATCCTCAAACGTCACGAGCGGAATGTTGAAACAGTCGCAGAAACGCACGAACCGCGCGCCTTTAACCGAGGCTGCGATATCCAGCACGCCCGCGAGGTATGCCGGCTGGTTCGCAACGATGCCGACCGCGCGTCCACCAAGCCGCGCAAACCCGACGCAGAGATTCTGCGCAAAGAGTTCCTGCACTTCGAAAAAGTAACCATCATCAACCACCGCATTGATGACTTCGCGAATGTCGTAAGGCTGGTTCGAAGCTTCCGGAACGATCTCGTTCAACTTCGGCTCAGTGCGATCGATCGGATCGCTCGCCTCAATCGCCGGCGGATCTTCCATGTTGTTTGATGGAACAAACGACAACAACTCGCGAACTATTCTTAAGGCATGTTCGTCGGAGTCGGCCGCGAAATGGGCGACGCCGGAAACGGTGTTGTGCGTTAACGCTCCGCCGAGTGCTTCCTTCGAAACTTCTTCGTGCGTGACGGTCTTGATTACGTCCGGTCCGGTGATGAACATGTATGACGTGTCCTTCACCATCACGTTGAAATCGGTGATCGCCGGACTGTAAACCGCGCCACCCGCGCACGGTCCCATGATGCAACTGATCTGCGGCACCACGCCGCTCGCGAGCGTGTTGCGCAGAAAGATGTCGGCATAACCACCAAGACTGACTACGCCCTCCTGAATGCGCGCGCCACCCGAATCGTTCAAGCCGATGATCGGCGCGCCGACTTTCATCGCGAGATCCATCACTTTGCAGATCTTTTCAGCGTGTGTCTCGGAAAGGGAACCGCCAAATACAGTGAAGTCCTGCGCGAATACAAAAACGTTCCGTCCATCGATCAAGCCGTGACCGGTGACCACGCCATCGCCCGGATAGATCTGTTTGTCGAGACCGAAGTCGTGCGAACGATGCACGACCAGCTTGTCAAACTCTTCAAACGAACCCTCGTCGAGCAAAAACTCGATCCGCTCGCGGGCAGTCATCTTTCCAGCCGCGTGCTGTTTCTCTACGCGTGCCGCGCCGCCGCCTTGCTCCGCCTGCTCGCTGCGTTCGCGTAGTGTCTCGAGTCGTGATTTGGATGGCTTCGGTTGTTGTTTACTCATCAAACGGAAACGACCTTGCTTCAACCAAACTTATTAGTTCCTCCAAAGCCTGTCGAGCCTTTTTCTTCAGGTCAGTCGGGTAAGAATAATTTTCGAAATCTTCGAGGTCGAGAACCTGGTAGGAGAAGTCAGACTCGACCAGAACATCAATTTCAAGATCAACGTAAGTGAGAGTCGCTCCGTCGAAGCTGGGCGGTTGCGTTACGTTACAATAAAACCGGTCGTTAAAGCGAAATACGTTGTACCAGCGATCGAGCCAGTAGTATTCCTTGCTGACAGTCCCTAAGGCGATCGTTCCGAGGAGATCGTGATTGATCTCCTCGTCGAAGACCGCATCCAAAACAATCAATGGACCAACCTGTTTGACGACCTGCGCGGACCAACGCCGGCGTTCGTGGCCGTCGTATTTCAACACGCGAACGACAATGTCACGCGTTCTACGATTTTCTTCCACTCTTCGCCCAGTCAGCCAGGAATTGGGCCTGTCCCTTGTCAGTCAAGGGATGATTGAACAACTGTTCGATCACCTTGAAAGGCATCGTCGCGATGTCGGCGCCCATACGCGCTGCTTCGATCACGTGAATCGGGTGGCGCAAACTCGCCGCCAACACTTCCGTCTTCCACGGGTAGTTCTGATAAATCTCAATAATGCTTTGCAGCAGGTTCAGTCCGTTCTCGCCGATATCGTCGAGGCGGCCGAGGAATGGACTGATGAACGAGGCGCCCGCTTTCGCTGCCAGGATCGCCTGCGCAGGCGAGAAGCAAAGCGTGACGTTGACGCGAATATTTTGGTCCGCCAAATGACGGGTGGCTTTCAAACCCTCGCGCGTGAGCGGACACTTGATGACAACGTTGGGAGCGATCTTCGAATACTCCAACCCTTCGCGAATCATTCCGTCGACGTCCTGACTCGTCACTTCCGCCGAGACCGGTCCTTTCACGATCTCGCAGATCGCAGCGACGTGCTGCTTGAAATCGACGTCGCCCTCTTTAGAAACGAGCGTTGGATTGGTCGTGACGCCGTCGCAGAGACCGAGCTCATTGGCTTCGCGTATCTCTTTGAGGTTCGCCGTATCAAGAAAGAATTTCATGACTAACTCCTGATTAAGATCCGTTAACAACCTGGTTCCGCAGAACCCCAATTCCCGCGACCTCCACTTCCACGACGTCGCCGTCCTTCATCTTTGAAACGCCGGCGGGCGTTCCGGTAGCAATCAAATCGCCGGGATACAACGTCATGATCTCAGAGATGTACTTAATAAGAAAGGCTACAGGGAAGGCCATGTCGGCAGTGTTGCCTTGCTGTTTTATTTCACTGTTAAGTCGTGTGGTCACCGCGACGCTCGCGGGGTCGAGTTCGGTTTCGATCCACGGACCGACCGGGCAGAACGTATCGAACGATTTACCACGCGTGAATTGCACGTCTTTGCGTTGCAGATCACGCGCGGTTACGTCGTTGACGCACGTATAACCAAACACATAGTCAAAAGGGTTATCATTATCACCCAACTTTCGCGTGAGGCGGCCAATCACAACGCCCAACTCACCTTCGTGTTCGACCTGCTGCGACGCTTTCGGCAACTCGATTTTTTCTTCGGAAGCGATTATTGCCGAAGGCGCTTTCAGAAACAGCAACGGCTCGTCAGGCATTTTGTTGCCGAGTTCCGCGGCGTGTTCGCGATAGTTCCTGCCGACGCAAACGATCTTTGAAGGAACCACGGGAGCCAGTATGGTTACATCGTTAAGAGGAAAACTCGTAACGGTTTCGGGAACCGCGCCGCGTTCGAAGTTGAAGTCTGCGGGGAAAGGGAAAACGGCGGATTTAAGTACCGATGCGTAGCGCGGACCGTTCAAACTGCGATGTGAAATGCGAGCAAGTCTCATACAAGTTTACAAACCTATGGAACTGTTTCCGACGCGACTTCCGAAGGCGCACTGACGTTACCCGCATTGTCGACCGCGACAATGTAATAGTAGTAAGTCTTGCCTGACTCGACTTTTTCGTCGCGGAAGTTCGTGCGCGTTAACAACTCCGGATTCAGCTTGGTCCAGTTCTGCTTCGGCAGATTCGGATCGGTCGAACGGTAAATGTTGTAGCCGGCAATGTCAGTCTCTTTGTTCGCAGCGAAAAAGATCGCGAGGCGTCCGAAAGACGGATCGGGCGCGATGCTCGGACGTTCCGGCGGCGCGGGCGCAAAGACGTCGCGCGGCTGGACCGCCACTGCATTTGAATTGAGACTCTCAACCTGCGCACCGCCTGTGCCCAGCGAAACGGAACGCACGAGATAACGATAATCGTTACCAAATTTGAAGTTTCGATCGGCGTAAGTCGTGCCGGAAACGAGCGCTGAATTGATCGGCGTTTGGCTCAATTCATTCTGCGACTCATCCAGGCGATAGACGTTGTAGCCGAGCAGATTCACCGGCGTCGAGCCGTCGATGTTTGCTGCCGGCGGCGTCCAGGTGAGCGTGATCTCGCCTTCGGCAATCTTGACGGGTGCAGCCAGTGTCGGCGGTTGCGCGATGCGTGCAGCAGGTTCGATAACGAGGAAGTTTGAAAACGACGCGCGTTGACCTGAAGCATTCACGTAACGAAGCGCGTAACGCAAACGTGTCGGTTGGCCCGCGAGTTCGAGCGTGTCGCGATAGGTCAGCGTATCGCCCGCGGTTTGAATCTGTTCGAAAGTAACCGAGCCAACCACCGTGGCGCGCGCAGCAAATTCTTCTTCAGTAAGTCCCAATGCCGTTCCGGGTTTTTCCGCGAGACGATAGACGTCGATCCGCCGGATACTTTGCACGCTGGAATCGGGCGCGTTGCGTTGCGGCGCAGGCCAATTAAGAATCACTTCGTTGCCTTGCTGTGCGCCTGAAAGCAATTCGGTGCGCTGTTGCACGCGCTCTACGGGAGGCAAGGGAGGCCGCCGTTTGCCACAACCGAGTGCGGCAAAGCAGAC
>DATNJO010000965.1:0-2198 GCA_035603895.1 Pyrinomonadaceae bacterium | reverse complement strand
GAATTGCGACCAGCAGCGTGACCTGAATCGCGCGAAACGCGGTCGCCGCTTCTGGCGAACGGTAGCCGGCCCGAAGCAATTGCTTTTGCAGTTTCAGTGCTTCGATGGCTGAGATCGGAATGATACGGTTAATTGGTTCCGCCACCCGTTCAGCCATGACGGTCACGGGACTGTTTTCGAGCATCGCCAGCGAGGGATCAATACTGTCGAGACGGGCATTCATCGTGCTGGCCGGACGCGCAAAGATCCAGTAGACGCTCATCACCGCGAGGGTTAATCCGGTGAAAGTAAGAATTATGATTAGCAGTAATAACATCGATCTCGACCCCCAAACCTAAGCTTCAAACTCTGATGGCCAGAATTTTCTTGATCGTGATTATTCCCAGGATCTGCAACACGGCCGCGATTCCGATCACGTAATGGCCTCGTTGATCGTTAAGCAGCAAAGACATGTAGTCCGAGTTAATGGCGGTCAATGCGAAAACTATCCCAAACGGCAAGAGACAAAGAATCCAGGCGGTACCACGCGAGCTTGTAGTCAGCGTGCGGAAGTCCTCCATCAGCTTGAAACGTTCGCGAATGGTCTGCGCCACCTTCTCGAGAATCTCCGACAGGTTGCCGCCCGTTTCTCTCTGAATGTGCATGGCCGTAACGCACAGCCGCAAGTCGGTTAAAGGAACGCGCTCGGTCAAACGATCGAGCGCCACTTTTGTCGAAAGCCCGAGTTTCTGTTCTTCAAATACAATGCGAAACTCCGTCGCGATCGGGTCCGGCATTTCCGATTGCACCTGGTTCAGTGCTTCCGAGAAAGCATGGCCCACCGCCAACGAGCGGCCCAAAAGATCCAGCGTATCCGGAAGCTGAGAATTGATCTTGTGCAAACGTTTCTTCCGCTGGTACGAAACATAGAGAAGCGGTAGGCTCGCGGCGAACAAAGCTGGGACTATCGTCATAATCGGCGGCATCGCCGTCAGCGCTGCCAGGAATGCCAGTACTCCGGCCATCACACAGAACACGAGCAAGCGGCTGACGGTGATCTGAAGACCAGCCTGACGAATGATCTGATCGAGTTTCTTGATGACGTCGATCGATGAAAGAACTTGATTGACGACGCGATAACCGCCAATTGAATCTTCGCGAGAGAGTTGTAGCTCGGGATCCCGCGACCCCATATCCTGCAACGCCTCGGCAACTCGTTTCTGTAGCCGCATCTGACGAAGGTCGGCCTTGCGAGTTGTCAGGAGGAAGATGGCGTAAGTCAAAAACAGAAAGAATAGAAATATGAGCGTCGAAAGTAACATTTGATCTACCTCCTATATGAATGCCGGCAGTTGCATTCCGTACTGTCGCAAGCGTTCCGCAAAACGCGGTCGAATGCCTGTACTGCGGAATCTGCCCAGCACCTTACCCATCGAGTCGATGCCCGCGCGCTCGAATTGGAAAATTTCCTGCATGGCCATCGTCTCGCCTTCCATTCCCGTGATTTCCGAAATGGACGTGATGCGACGCGTTCCATCAGTCAGGCGCGCAACCTGAATCACGAGGTCAACGGCCGACGCGATCTGTTGGCGCATGGCCTTGTCTGAAAGGCGCATGCCGGTCATCTGGATCATCGTCTCGAGTCGGGCCAGCGTATCGCGCGGGCTGTTGGCGTGAATTGTCGTGAGCGAACCATCGTGGCCCGTATTCATCGCCTGAAGCATGTCGATCGCTTCACCGCCACGGACCTCGCCGACCACGATGCGGTCGGGTCTCATACGGAGAGCGTTTCTCACCAGATCCCGCTGCGTCACTTCGCCCTTGCCTTCTATATTTGGCGGACGAGTTTCGAGCCTTACCACGTGAGGCTGTTGCATCTGTAACTCGGCGGAGTCTTCAATCGTAACGATGCGTTCGTCGACTGGAATGTAAGCGGACAGAGCATTCAGTAGGGTTGTTTTGCCGGCGCCAGTACCGCCGGAGATGATGATGTTCAAACGCGCCTTCACACACATTTCAAACAGCATCGCGATTTCTCTTGTCAGTGCGCCGTTTTCGATGAGTTGGGCCATCTTCAACGGCTCCGCTCCGAAGCGCCGGATCGAGAGTATGGGGCCGTCGATAGACAGTGGCGGAATGATGGCGTTAACGCGCGAGCCATCCGTCAGACGGGCGTCAACCATTGGCTGCGCTTCATCGATGCGGCGTCCAACGGTGGA
>DATNJO010000964.1:0-6884 GCA_035603895.1 Pyrinomonadaceae bacterium | reverse complement strand
AACTCCTTCGAAGTGCCGTACATCATCGGGCGTCCGACAGTATCTTTGCGACCTTTGGCAACGATTAGTTTTTTGTCCAGGAGCGTTTTGATCGCTGAAGGCGACTGAACGCCACGGATCTCGAGGATTTCCGGGACCGTGATCGGTTGCCGGTAAGCGATGACCGCAAGTGTCTCGAGCGATGCGATCGAGAGTTTCGCGCTCGGTCTCGTTTTCAGAAACGCACGAACGTGTTCGTGAAATTCGGGACGCGTCGCAAACTGCCAGCCGCCGGCGACTTCACGCAACTGCAATCCACTTTGACGCGCGTTGAACTCCTGGACCAGCACGGCGAGGGCTTCGTTGACGGCTTCTTTGTCTTCCTTGAGCACGTCGGCAATGGCCTTGACGCTCAACGGTTCTTCGGAAACAAAGATCAACGCTTCGATGACCGCGGCGCGTTCGGCCTGACTCTGCGGCGCGGAAAGCGGCGTGTCGTCGACTTCCGCACCCGTAGCAGACGCGGTAACGGCAGTAGCCTCAACTTCCGCGACCATCGCTTCGAGTTCGCGGCTCGCCTCTTCGTTCAGCGCCGCTTCATCCAGGCTTTCGATCGGTTTTTGATCTGTGTTCTCTTCGGTCATGAGTTAGCTAACCGTTCGGGCAATGATGTCACCAAAAGTTTCACGCTGAAACAACTTCACTTCCGTTGTACGCACCAACTCCAACACCGACAAAAACGCCAGCACAAGTTCACGCCGCGATCGCGCTCGTTCGAAAAACACGCGCAGGTTGAGTTCACCTGACGACATCACCATGTTGCGCAAACGCTCGAGCATCTCGGCCATCGTGACCTCTTCCCGCTCGATCTCCAGCAACTTCTCTTCTTTGTGCCGCGCGAGAATGTCCTGAAACACCTTTAACAAATCAAACAACCCAACCGCGACTTCCGGATTGTTCTTGTCAGTCTCAAGTTCGGCTCGCTTGAACACTGCCCGTTCGACCGTCGCACGCGTCCACAACATCTCTGCCGCTGCTTTGTACTTCTGATACTCGAGCAGTTGATTCACCAAGTCCGCACGCGGATCTTCTTCCTCCTCAGCAGCCGCCTGCGGATCGCGCGGCAACAGCATCTTCGTCTTCAGCTCAATCAGCGTCGCCGCCATCACCAGAAAATCTCCGGCGACCGCAATGTCCAACTCCTGCATCACGCGCAGGTAACGAAGATATTCATCCGTGATGCGCGCGATTGGAATGTCGTAGATGCTGACGTGTTCCTGACGAATCAGGTGCAACAACAGGTCGAGTGGTCCTTCAAACTCGCCGAGCAGGATTTTGAGATCGTCCGTTGTGTCGTCCGTAACGATGTGCGGCATAGCGCCCGCGACGTTCAACGACGTCGTTGACTCCTCGCGCGTCGTTAGCGTCTGCGGTTCTTCGACCGTCTCCACCACTGTTTCCGGACTCTCTTCGTTCATCGGTTTATTGCCGGGGAGCTCCCGTCAGACCTGTACGCTCGTAAACCTCTCGCAACGTAGCGCTCGCGATCCGGCTTGCCTTTTCCCGTCCCTGGGCCAGGATCTCGTCGAGTTGTTCGTCGGTGATCTCGCGTAGTCGCTGTTGAAAAGGCTTCAGAAATTCGATCGTTGCTTCCGCCAGATCACCTTTCAGTTGCGCGTAGCCTTTTCCGGAAAAGTGGTCTTCGATCTCGGCCTGACTCTTACCGGTAATCAGGTGGTAAATCTCCAACAGGTTATTTATCGCAGGCCGCGACGTGTCAAAGCGAATCTCGGTGCCGGAGTCTGTTACTGCACGTTTGAACTTACGCGACACGGTGTCGGCGTCGTCCATCATCATGATGCGGCTGTTCGCGTCGTCCTCAGACTTCGACATCTTCTTCAAAGGATTCGACAGCGACATGATTTTCGCGCCGAGCTTGGGAATATAACCATCAGGTATGCGAAACGTCTCGCCAAAGTCGCGATTGAAACGGATCGCCAGATCGCGCGTCAGTTCGAGATGTTGTTTCTGATCGTGACCGACAGGTACGAGATCCGTGTGGTAAAGCAGAATGTCGGCGGCCATCAACACCGGATAGTCGAGCAGACCGGCGGAAACGTTCTCGCCCTGGCGCTTGGCTTTGTCTTTGTATTGCGTCATCCGCTCGAGTTCCCCAACGCGAACTACGCAATTCAAAACCCAGGTCAGTTCTGCGTGCTCCGGCACGTCTGACTGAATAAACACGGTCGAGATCTGTGGATCGATTCCCACGGCCAGATAAATCTTTGTCAGGTTCCGCGTGCTTTCGGCGAGCTGTTTCGGATCGTGACCCATCGTGATCGCGTGCAGGTTCACGATGCAGAAGAAACTCTCGTACTCGTGCTGCAAAGCCACCCAGTTTTTTAACGCGCCGAGATAATTGCCGAGATGAACGTTACCGGTCGGTTGAGCGCCGCTGAAGATTCGTTTAGTCATTTACCTTCGCTACAAGAGGGAGTAAACGGCCCTAAGAATAGGGGTTATTATCACGCTAAAAACTCCCATGTACATCAAGACCATGAGGATCAAGTAGCCGTACTGTTCGAGCAACGCTAAAACCGGCTGTGCGCTTTCCGGCAGAAACGTCTCTAAAACTTTGCTGCCATCCAACGGCGGAAACGGCAACAGATTAAAGACGGCCAGCGAAAGATTCATCGTGAGCAGAAACTCGAGCAGCAAGCGTATCGGTTCCTCAAAACCGGCCGGCAACGCCCACCACATCCCGTTTACGCGCAGGACCTTAATGATCGTGAACGCAATACTCGCTATCAGCAGGTTCGCCAGAATGCCCGCGATTGAGACCATCACGTTGGCGAGATCTTTTTGACGCCAACGGAGCGGGTTTACCGGTGTCGGTTTGCCCCAACCGATAAGAAAGAAATTGCCACCCATTGCCGACACGATAAAACCGACGATCGGAATCAAGAGCGTGCCGATAGGGTCGATGTGTGCCGTGGGATTCAGTGTGACGCGGCCCAGCAATCGCGCCGTGTCGTCACCAAACTTGTAAGACATCCATGCGTGCGCTGCTTCGTGGGCTGAGATCGCGAGCAGCAACACCACCATGTAAATGACGAGTTGAGGAATTAATAATTCTGCGTTCAAGCGCGTCTCGCGTTTCTAAACTTGCAGGGGCTAAACAGTTTGGTTCAACTTAGCATTCTCTTCTTAGCCCGTCAAAAGCGTACCCTTGATTTGCATCGGCAAACTGTAAACGGAGTCGATCGACACCACCGCCATCTCACCGGAAGAGCTAAAAGCCAAACCAATCAAATTCACTCCAGCGACAACCAGTTCCGCGTCACTGCCATCCGGCGTAATACGAACAATGCCACGCCGGCCGCGCAGTGAAGCGGCGACGTACAGGTTTCCTTCGGTATCAAAAGCGAGTCCCTGCGGCCTTCCGAGTCCTTTGAAGAAGACGTCTGTATCACCGTCAGCATTTATACGCCAGACGCAATCAAAACTCGTGACCGTTGGTCCGGTAACGTAAAGCGCGTCGTCAGTACCAAACGCGAGATGAAACGCTGAAACGGACGGTTCGAGTTGCGTCCACGCGCGTTCTTCGCCGATGCCGTTCACTCTGAAGATCGTTCCGGTGCGATCGCCGGCGTACATCGTGCCGCTGCGATCGAAAGCGATACCGGTCGCCACTCCGAGATTTCGTGCAAACGCCACCGCCTCTTTAAACGGCGTCACTTTGTAGATGACGCCTTCGAGGCGGCTGCTGACAAACATCTCCCCATCCTGTCCGAACGCAATGCCCGTCGGGTTGGGAATGTCGCCCGAGTACTCGCTGACTTCGCCACTGATATCGATACGGAAGAGCGTGACCGGCAGTTCCTCACCACGCGATCCCGAACGCGTTACAAACAGCGCGCCATCGTCCGGATCGAACGCCGGATTTGCCACCGGATGAAGATCGCCCGCGAGTTTACGTGCCACGGTCAGCCGCGCGGGATCGCTGAGCTCACCGCCACTCTCCAACCTGACTTCAAGCTCGCCGCCCTTCGTTTCGGGAACTATCGCCAGCACGCGCCGTGGTCCAATCGCCACAAGCTGCGCCGGCACGTCGCCGATGAACACGTCGCAACCGTTCGGATCGCGCGTGTCAAACCCGACGCAGTCGATGATCACCTCGCCGCCGGCAATTGCGTAGGCGGGATCGATGCCCAATATTTTTGCCCGAGTACCCATAAAAGCCGTTCATCATACGATTGCGATTGCCGATTGTCGATTGCCGATTGCCGATTGTTTGAACAAAAACCGGCCAAAATCCCCTTGCTAAACCGCTGACAGAGTACTTGCAATCGACAATCGGCAATTGCCAATCGACAATGTTATAATTCGCGCCCGGAATAGGAAGGAAACACGTTATTACTAGCGTTCTCGGCAACACGCTTGGGTTAAAGCCGAACCAAATCCGGCGCATAGAAAAGCTGTACAGTAGGCGCATACCTCCTCGCCAGATCGTCACTCCCGAATTTGCTCGCCAGGTCAGCGAGCTGTCTCACGAAACCCGTAGACAAATCGGCGCACTGATCGATCGCAAGGGTCACGTGCAGTACGTCATGGTCGGCGACAACCGGGGCATCGAATTACCTGACTTCAAACGCGTGCGCGTCGCTTCGGGGCGCTTCCGCGGACTGCGCTGTGTTCACACGCACCTGCGCGGCGAGCCACTGACCCAGGACGACCTGACCGACCTGGCGCTGTTGCGGCTGGATTTGATGGCGGCTATCGACGTGGACACTGAAACGGGTTTGCCCGGACTCGTCCGCGCTGCTCACCTGTTGCCGCTGCACGCCGGCGATCTCGACAGCACCAGCACGCCCGATCTCTATTCGTTCCTGCAACCAAGCATGGCGTCGCAGTTGGATCTCGACTTTCTTGCACTCATCGAGTCGCTGGAAGAAGAAATGGCGCGCAATCGCCAAACCGCGCGCCGCGCCGAAATGCGCGACCGCACGATTCTTGTCGGCGTCGCCACCGGGTCGGTCGCGGATGCGGAAGAGTCGATGGCGGAACTCGCCGAGCTCGCGGCCTCAGCCGGAGTTATCGTTCAGGATCGGATCATTCAACGCCGCTCGGAGATCGATCCGCGCACTGTGATGGGCAAAGGCAAGCTCGACGAATTGATCATTCGCGCCCTGCAACTCGGTGCGGACATGCTTGTCATCGATCGCGAGCTTACACCGGCGCAAGTCCGCTCGCTCTCGGAAGCGACCGATCTGAAAGTGATCGACCGGTCGCAACTGATACTCGACATCTTCGCGCAACGCGCGCAGTCGAAAGAAGGCAAGATTCAGGTTGAGTTGGCACAGTTGAAATACCTTCTGCCGCGGCTCATCGCCGGTCAGGATTCCGCGTTTTCGCGTCTCGCTGGCGGTATTGGTGGCCGCGGTCCTGGTGAAACAAAACTCGAAACCGATCGCCGCCGCGTTCGCGACCGTATCAACCGTCTCGAAAAAGAGATCGAGACTCAACGGCAACGACGTCAGGAACGACGCAAAGGCCGCACGCGTCAACAACTGCCAATCATTTCCATCGTCGGCTACACCAACGCCGGCAAATCCACCCTGCTCAATGCGCTGACCAAGAGCGCGGTTCACGCCGAGCAGCGCATGTTTGCCACGCTCGATCCGACGTCGCGACGGCTGCGTTTGCCGCGCGAGCAGGAAGTGATCATCAACGACACTGTCGGTTTCATCCGCGCGCTGCCGCCGGATTTGCTGTCGGCCTTTCGCGCCACGCTCGAAGAGATCAGCGACAGCAGTTTGTTGATTCACGCGGTCGACGTTTCAAACCCGCGTTGGGGACAACAAGTGCAGTCAGTCAAGAGAATCCTCGCGGAACTAAAACTCGCGGACATTCCGACGATCCTGGCGCTGAATAAAGCCGACCTGCTCGACCCTGAAGCAGTTGACGCGGCAGTGCGGCAGGCGCGCCAGATCGACAACAGCGAGATCGTAGTCATCTCGGCAATCAGAACCGCCAGTCTCGGAGTATTACTCGAAAAAGCAGGCGGCATGTTGGCACGGAACCTCGGCGCAAAATCGGCGACGGACGATCATCAATCCGCCGCTTTATCGCGCATCGCATAATGGGACTTCGGCCACGTTTCAAAACCCCTTTTAGTCAAGCGCGCGACAAGCTAGTGGCCTATGTGATTCGTCCGTTCATGGTTTTTCAACCACGAACGCGTTTTCTCATCGGCTGCGCCATTCTCGTCACGCTCACCACCGCGCTGTTAATCACCGATTACTCTTCCGGCTTCAGCGAGTATTACAAAGAAGGCGAAGTGCTCGCGCGCGACATCGTGGCGCCGGCCGACATTACTGCGGTCGACGAAGCGGAAACGGAACGAAGGAAAGTAGCCGCCCGCGAAGCAACGCGTCCCGTTTTCAATTTCGATTCCAGCCGTGCGGAAACGTCAGTAGAAAACCTTCGGACCAGTTGGGAAGACCTTCAGCAACAAGTCGCGCCGGACAGGACTTTCTCGGACACGGATCTCGATCGACTCAGCGCAATCCTTCGCGAAATCAGCAGCGGCTACATTTACGACGACAACGATGCCAATCGTATGCAACAGGACATCGTGCTCGTCGACCAGCGTAACCAGGCGACGCAGATGATCTTTCCCGCGCCGCGAACGAGCATGTCGTCCCTTTCCAGTGCGCGGCAAAAGCTGGACATGCGGATTCTCAATCTGCCAGGCTGGACGCCGCAACAGAAGACCGCGCTGGCTGCCGCACTACGTCCACTCATTCGTCCCAACGTCGTATTGGAACAGGCCGAAACCTCGATTGCGCGCGAAACCGCGGCCAACGAAGTGAAGCCGGTCGTGATCACGTTGAAACGAAATC
>DATNJO010000963.1:0-6437 GCA_035603895.1 Pyrinomonadaceae bacterium | reverse complement strand
ACGGTTTCTGCACGCACATCACTCGCGGAACAATTTGATTCAAGTGTTGGCGCAGGAAGTATTCGAGTTGCTGCAACTGAGTAATGCCATTCGTCTTCGAGACGCCCACACTCCCGATGAAGCTGCGTATAGCTTCGGGAGTGTACCCGCGCCGGCGCATGCCCGAGAGCGTTGGCATACGCGGATCGTCCCAACCTTCGACATGTCCTTCTTCAACCAACTTCAACAGCTTGCGTTTGCTAAGCAGCGTATGGGTGAGAGCCAGCCGGTCAAACTCGTATTGCCGCGAAGGAAATATGCCGAGCTGTTCGATGAACCAATTGTATAGCGGACGATTATTGTCAAACTCCAACGTGCACATGGAGTGTGTTACGCGCTCGATAGAATCCGACTGGCCGTGCGCGTAATCGTACATCGGGTAAATACACCACTGATCCCCCGTACGATGGTGGTCCATGTGCAGAATTCGGTACATGACCGGATCGCGGAAATTGAGATTTGGAGAGCTCATGTCGATCTTCGCACGCAGCGTTCGCGCACCATCTGGGAACTCTCCTTTCTTCATGCGCTCAAAGAGATCGAGATTCTCTTCAACAGAACGATTGCGGTAAGGGCTTTCCCGGCCCGGTTCGGTTAACGTGCCGCGATACTCGCGAATTTCTTCAGCGCTGAGATCGCACACGAAAGCCTTTCCAGCCTTAATCAACTGAATGGCCCATTCGTATAGCTGCTGAAAGTAATCCGAGGCGTAGAAGAGCCCGTCCCACTGAAAGCCGAGCCAGCGCACGTCGTCCATGATGGCGTCAACGTACTCAGTTTCTTCTTTCGACGGATTGGTATCGTCAAAACGCAAATTGCACTTGCCGTTAAACTCCGCGGCCAATCCGAAATCAAGGCAGATGGCTTTGGCGTGGCCGATGTGCAGGTAGCCATTCGGTTCTGGAGGAAACCGGGTCTGTACCCGCCCATCATACTTACCGCTCTTGATGTCCTCGATAATGATGTCTCTAATGAAATTTGAAGGTCCTTCGCTGCTCATAAACTCATCATAGTTGATAACCGTTTTAGCGACAAAAGCTACAGTACTGACGTTAGATAAAGCGACATGTTGATGACGATGAGCACCACCCAACTAAGAGTCCATTGCCAGCGGAAACCATCGCGGCGGAGCAGTGCGTGCAGCGTTACGGCCATCAGGACTACGCTCGCCAGTACGTTTGCGATTGACACCCACACCCACGGTTCCGCAGTCTGGAAGTTATAGAACGCCGCCGGTAACAGTGCGACAGACCCGATCAAGCAGACCCACCCGAGTCGATTCCAGTATCTCAATCTACTTTTTCCATCCAGGAAAACAGCAGACAACAGTAATTGGACCGTCCAGGTGAAGCACGGGATCAAAAGTCCCTTGATCAGAACCTCTCGCCAGCTAACAGTCTCGAAGAAAACCTTTAGAGATGCCGAGAAAACGGACGTTACCAAAAAGGAGGCGATGAAGAGGAGGATGATTTTTTTCATTATCAATAACCGATCGCCAGTCCATCCTTGCGTGGATCGGAGGCGCCCATCAGTGTCTTGTTCACCGGGTCAATCATGATTGCCTGACCTCCACCCATAGACGATCTCAGGATGCCGGGAGGCGAAGCCCGCCGGTGGCCCAGTGCGAGTAGCCGGGCGATTACTCTGACTCCAATTTCATCCTCGAGCAAGACGTCCCTCCCACTCATATAACGGTAGCGCGGCGCATCAAGCGATTGCTGCAAGCCCATTCCAAGATCGATGAGGTTGACCAACACCTGAACATGTCCCTGGGGCTGAATGCCGCCACCCATAACACCAAACGACATGAACAGCTCGTTGTCTTTAAAGACCATCGCCGGAATGATCGTGTGAAAAGGGCGCTTGCCCGGTTCGAGATGGTTAGGGTGAGTGCGATCGAGTGAAAACGATGTGCCGCGATTCTGAAGTACGATCCCTGTATCACCCGCGACGATACCCGATCCAAACGCGTCGAAGAGACTATTAATGAACGACACAGCGTTGCCGTCCTTGTCGACGACCGTAAAGTAAGTAGTGTCGCTGCCTACGTTAATATCTCCCGGAGGTGGTGAATCAAGCGCTTTGTTCGGACGGATGAGACTGCGTCGCTTGGCTGCGTAGTCTTTCGACAGCAACTCGCTTACAGGCACTTTGGAGAAAGCCGGATCCGCGATGTAGCGATTGCGATCGGCAAAGGCCAGTTTGGTGGCTTCGATTAGCGTGTGATAGTAGCGATCGGGTTGTGCACTCAACGCTGCAAGATCGAAACCTTCAAGAATGTTCAGCGTGAGTAAGGCAGTCAATCCTTGTCCGTTTGGTGGGATTTCGTAGACCGTGTAACCGCGATAATTGGCTGAGATTGGTTCAACCCACTCTGAGTTGTGCGCTGCCAGGTCTGCCAGTGAAATGAAACCACCGTTCTTCTCGCAGTAGTCAACGATTGCCTGGGCTATTTCACCTTTGTAGAAAGCGTCGCGACCACCAAGCGCAAGCGTTCGAAGAGTGCGGGCCAGGTTAGGATTTCGGAAAATCTCGCCTGCGCGTGGCCCTCTTCCCTCGATCAGGTAGTTAGCTGCGGCGGCCGGGTTCTGCTTCAACCTTGTTACTTCCGCGTTCCAGTCTTCAGCAGTTTTTTCCATGACTGGAAAGCCGTTCTCTGCACACTCAATAGCCGGACCCAGCACATCGGCAAGCTTCATGGTCCCATACTTTTCCAGTAACGTTACCCAGCCATCAAACGCACCAGGCACTGTGATGGTCTCCATGCCAAACTCAGGCATCCGCGTAATCTTCTTCCTGGCAAAGTAATCAAGATTCAAAGCTTTTGGTGCTCGCCCGCTGGCATTGAGGCCCTTCAGCTCCTTTGTCTTAGACCAGTAAACGAGCATGAAAGCGTCGCCGCCGATGCCGGTCATCATCGGTTCCGTTACATTGAGCATGGCCGCCATCGCGATGGCCGCATCGACGGCATTGCCACCGCGTTTGAGAACGTCAAGACCCACCTGCGACGCGAGCGGTTGGCTGCTGGCAACCATCGCATGTTGGCTCCGCACAACCGATCGCCCCGGCTTAATCATAGACGTTCGACTTTTGTCCTGGGCCACGGGATTGATGCTAGTCATAAACATCAGCGCCACCATCATAGTTGCAATGAAGATTCGAGCCATTAAGACCTCCGGAGGGAGGATACACGACGACCATCCCAACGCCGTAACAACGTTGGGATGGTCTCAGAAAGTTATTCCTGCAATCGAGGCGTTTAGTTCTGGGTTCCCGCGGTCTCTTGCTTAGCAACTCTGGCGCTTTGAGTCTTCATGAAGTCGATCAGGACATTCACGTCGGCGTCCGGCAAACCCATTTTGGGCATTCGAATCTCGTTGTATTTCTTGAACAGTGCTGTAGCCAGCGGATCTTTCTCGTCAAGCAACTTGATCGGGTCGGAGATGATCTTCATGAGCCAGGCCCGCTCGCGTACGTTGGTTACACCCAAGAGGTCTGGTCCAATCTTGTCGCCGTTTCCGATCGTGTGGCACGCAGCACAGCGAGTGGAGAACAAGTATTGTCCTTTGTCTATATCGAGTTTGTTCCCGGTAGCGTTGCCGCTTGCCGCCGCGACGTCGACTGCCGCTGGACCATAACCAATCATCTGTTCGATCTTCAAAGCGAGGAACTTGATGTTATCCAGACCGGAGTTTCGCATCCACAGTCCGGTCTTTTCGTTGCCAATCAGTAGACTGGGAGTGTGGCCGTCAGGGTCATTAGGATTGGGAAGAAAATCCAGACCAAGCTTTCTGCTGATGAGCTTGATGTCCGCCTCTTTCCCTGTCAGAAACAACCATCCTGGTCCAATGTGATATTTTTCCGTATACGCCTTTAGTACTTTCGGCGTATCTATTTCAGGCTCGATCGTGATCGAATAGAAGAACACGTCTTTCCCCATCCGATCGCCCAACAACTTCTGCACCTGGACCAGACGTGCAGTCTCCAGCGGGCAGTTGTATCTGCAACTGGTGTACATGAGTTCGATCGCCACCGTCTTGCCTTTGATCAAGTCGTCGTAAAAGCGAACCTTTTTTCCGTCCTGAGTGGTTAACTCGACGTTGGGAAAGCGATTCGTTCCCGAGTTCACGTCGCCGCTGACTGCTGATTCACGCTCTGCCGATTTTCGCCTCAACGTCATGCCACACTTCGGACACGAGCCGGCTTTCTTCGACTTCACCTCCGGATGCATCGGGCAACTGTATTCAAGATCTTGTTGCTGAGCGAAACTGAGTCCTCCCGGAACTTGAGAATCGATTAATAGAGTTACGCTGACCAGCAACACTCCGAGCAACAGCACATTCGCAGTAGTGCGTTTCATGTCTTACTTCTCCTTGTCTTGAACTTGTATTGAGAGCTGAGCAATCCTGTGGGTCGCAGTGGACAGTCTGCTTTTAAAAGGATTGCTCAGTCCCAATCAAACGCGCCGTGAAGCGCGCCTCACATCGATGAAGTGCCGCCAACCATCGTGGAAGTAACAACATTGTTCCCGATAGCAATGCTGCCACTCGTCAACTTCCCAGTGCTGATGTCGAAGTTGAGGGTAGTGGTCACTAACATTGTGCGAGCTGACAAGGCCCCTTTGGTGTTGTCGTAGTAGGGGCATGTGACGATGATCGTGTCGGAAGCCTGCAACGGCCTGAGTTCGGTAGCGTGATTCTCTCCGGTGACATACGTCGTCAGAGTCTTCAAGCTCCCGCTCGTTCCTTTCAACCCGGAAAAATCCAGGTCGAGCACGACAATCGGCGAGGCACTGGGTGAGGTGTTATCTATCACCCTTTTCGCAGTAACAATCACGTTGCCACTCACGGTGATAGCGCCGCCTGGATCGTTCACCGTGCCTTTGGTCGCAATCGTGATGCTACTCTCGACCGCCTTTTCGGTTGGCGGGGTCTCCGTGGAGGTTTGCGCCTGGACAGACGAACCGCCGAAGACCAGCACCATAATGATTCCGACCACGAGTGTTACGACGTTCAAGCTAAATGACCGTCGCTGTGTCTTGATGTTTAGTTCTTTATTCATGTGGTTCTCCTTCAGAAAGCGGTCGGAAGTATGTCGGTCGGGGCCATGAACGTGACTCCTTGCGGGCTTGGAATCGGAGTCGGCAGCGGTTGCAGGAACGGTGCGCCGGAATCATCGATTTCCCACCGCAAGAGCATCGCGTTGTCTTCGTGCATGGTGTTATGGCAGTGCTCCATGAACATGCCACCAAAGTCGCGGAACTGAAGGGTGATTTTCACTTCTCCACTAGGCTTGAGACGCCAGACGTCCTTGCGCCCACGCTCCCAAGCAGGAACCTTGGAAGCACTTCCATCGCGAGACAGCGTCTGACACTCTTCGAAGTGGATATGAATCGGGTGATCCCAACCACCACCACCATTCCTCAAGGTCCAAACCTCTCGAGTACCGAAACGTGGTGCTGCCGAGATCCGGCCAAAGTCTGCCGCGAGCGTTCCTCCCTGGTTGTCGGTCTTGATGCCCCACGGTCCAAAAAACGACGATATCGGATCATTGGTAGTCTGACCGGCGCCGCTGTTGAATTCGAAGGTTCGTTCGCGAGCGACAGGGATATTGGAAAGGTCAGGGTTGGGGATCAGCGTAGGAGGCACCTGACTGATGTCGGGTTGCGCGGGGTCACGTGCGATCCGGAACTCGAGGAATTTCCCGACGCAAGGATCGTCCGAGTCACCTGAGAGCGCCTCTCCGACACTGAGGTCGTCGTGCACTCTCCTCCCGTCCTGATGTTCGGCCAGATTCACCATCCATACTTTCTGGCCAACGTTGTAACGAGAGAAGTCGATGACGATGTCGTAACGCTCTGCGATTCCCTGTTCGTCAAGTTTGGTAAGCACTACCGGGTGCGGGAGCAAATTGCCGTCGTTGCCTATCTGGATCATCGGCGAACTATCGCTCAGCGCGATCTTTAAGAAGCGCGACACTGACGCATTCAAAATGCGGAAGCGATACTTGCGCCGCTCAACTTCCATGTAGGGTTTGTAAACGAGGTTCACCGTCATTCGATCGCCCAGGAAGCCATCGAATTCAAAGATGTCCATGTGAAGCTGGCCATCCGCATCCCAGGCCTTGTCGGCAATCATGAGGTTTACGTCGTAGTCGAGGTTGCCCCACGATTTGCCGCTGGCGCTGGCGCGTCCGCTGGGCAATCTCAGGTTGACGCCGTCGTTAACATCTTCGGCGCCACGATCGAGGCCGCTGTAGATATTGAACATTCCGGCGATGCCTTTGTAGACGTTCTGTGCTGTGAAGCTGAACATGTGATCGTGGAACCAGTGGGTGCTCATCGTCTCGTGCCAGTCGCCGGGCACGAGATTGAGCGTGCCGTCGTCGGCCGGACCCGA
>DATNJO010000962.1:0-2092 GCA_035603895.1 Pyrinomonadaceae bacterium | reverse complement strand
GCGGCAATCGCGGTGGATACGGCGGTGGTGGTAATCGCGGTGGCGGCGGCGGACGTCGCTCAGAGCCGCGCTGGTAACAACGGGGACGTTGATTCGTTAGTCTCGCTAATTCGGTAGTGTCGTAGTTTTGTAATTTCTGTCTGCAACGACTCTGTTCTCAGTCGCTTTGTGATTAGATAGGCGCTGAAGGTTGCGGACAGAAATTCAAACTGCGATCGCTACCGAAAATTGTTTTAAAGGGAAGTTAAATGAAACTGGAAACACGGGGTGAGGTTCAAGGGGCGAGAGAAAAGTTGGGAGTTAATTGGGCGAATGTGATCTTTCTCATAGTTGCCCATGTTGCGGCGGTGGCAGCGCTCTTTTTCTGGAGCTGGGCGGCTGTGATTACCGCAGTGGTGCTTTATTGGATAGGTGGAAGTCTCGGCATCGGCATGGGATACCATCGTTTGCTCACGCATCGCGGTTATAAAGTTCCCAAACCAGTTGAATACTTTCTGGCGATCTGCGCCACGATGGCGCTCGAGGGCGGACCTATTCAGTGGGTCGTGACGCATCGCATACATCATGCGCATGCAGATCGCGCCGGCGATCCGCACACGCCACGCGACGGTGGTTGGTGGGCGCACATCGGTTGGATCTTGTGGGGCACGGCGCAGAATCACGAGCCGGCCACCATCGCACGTTACGCGCCTGATCTGGTTAAAGATCCTTTTTATCGCTTGCTGAATCGTTTCTACTACGTTCCGCTTTTAGTGGTTGGAATTTTGTTGTTTGTTTTTGGCGGCTGGGGTGTGTTGCTGTGGGGAGTTTTCCTGCGGCTTATACTTGCGCTGCACTCGACGTGGCTCGTCAACTCAGCAACGCATCTGTGGGGCAGGAAAAGATTCGAAACCGATGACGATTCGCGCAACACCTGGTGGGTCGCGTTGTTGACGTTTGGTGAAGGTTGGCACAACAACCATCACGCGCATCCGACGTCCGCGCGCCACGGAATTCGCTGGTATGAGTTTGATTTGAACTGGATTGGAATTCGTGTGTTGCAGTTGCTTGGATTAGCGCACAGCATCAAGCGCCTTCATTTCGATCGCGCTGCTTCGGCGTGGCAGTTGGTAAGCAGCCGCGTGCGATCGCGAGTCAACCGGGACAAACCACTTGGCAACGAGATTTGATCTATTCAGTTTCGCCGGCCTGCTTCAGAACGCGAACTACTTCGTCGTGATCGCCCTGGATCGCTAACATCAACGCGGTCTTGCCGTCTTTGTCTTTTGCTTTCACGTCAGCGCCGGCGGCAATCAACACGCGGGTGATGTCTTCGTGGCCGTAACGGGCGGCCTCAAGCAGTGGCGTGCTGCCTCGTTCGTCTGTGGCGTTCACGTCAGCGCCGGGGCTGGACACTAACGACCTGACCATGTCGGTATTGCCTTCTCGTGTGGCGCGAAAGAGAGCGTCGGTTTGTGTGTTGCGCGCCGCTTGGTGAGCGCAATTTGCGAACAGTCCGCAGGTTGCGATTAGTAAACAAAGTGCGAGCGGTTTGCGGGACGATCCAAAATTCTTCATTTCTTCACCTGACCGGTTCTATCAATGGCCTTGCTCTTTCGGCTCTACCGGAAGACCCGCTTCGTTCCAGGCATCGAAACCGCCGTAAAGCGGGTGGACATTCTTCCAACCATTTTCCATGAGTGTTTGCGCCACGCTCGCGCTCGACGCTTCGTGCGGGCACGTGCAATAAGTAATGACAGTGCGGTCGTGCGGAATTTGATCGAGATGCTCTTGCACCTCCTTCTCGGGAATGCGGATCGCGCCCGGTGATTTCGTGTCGGCCTCTGCCCATGCCTTTGGGTTGCGTGTATCGACAAAAGTAAACACTTCTCCGCGATCCATCCGGTTCTTCACCTCGTCAACAGTAACTCTTGTTGCTTCCATCGCACCTCCTTCTCCTGAGCACATCTCGGCCTTGTTGTTTACGTGTTCAGAGGCAATAACAGGGCCGTTTGGGCAGAATCGGAAAACAGCGGTCGATAGCGCGGCGGTAGTATGGAAGAGTCCTGGAACTGGTTCACATGATGAGTTGGGAGTGTATGCGCTTGGTACG
>DATNJO010000961.1:0-2425 GCA_035603895.1 Pyrinomonadaceae bacterium | reverse complement strand
GCTGAGGGGCGTGACGATGTTTATGCGGACAAAGCCCATCGAAATGCGGCTGACAAGGCCCAGAACGTACGTGAGGCGATCCGTGAACGTGAAGCTGCTACGAGGGACTATGAAAGAGCTCGCCAGGATCGGGATCGAGGGGGGTCTCGAGACTGGTGGTAAAGAGTAGGTGAAAAAAGGCAAACGGCGCGACGGTTTCTTGGATGTCGCGCCGTTTTGCTGTCGGCTTCACCTGGAAGCGCTGCCAAGTTTCAATTGCTTAATCAGCCATTCATCGCGGTCCTTTGCAATGTCGTTCAATTCCATTTTATGCCCCGCCTCGTACATCTTCCGTTGCTTGGGTTCAGTGGCGGCGGCGAACAGGACCGCTGCGTCCGCCTGCGAGACATAAAAGTCGCCTTTTCCAAACTGAAACAACTTGCTCGCGTTTTTGGCTTGTCGCAAAGAGTCAGTCAGCTCCAGATTTGAATTCTGTTTTAGGTAAGCGGCCTTTGATTTCGGTTGTGGTCCAAGAAATGCCCAATCGTTGAGACTCTGCGTTGCCGCAATGAAAACAAACGTACTGATCCGCTGATCCACTCCGGCCATTAACATCCCGTACATCGCACCGTAATCGTGACCAACAAAACCGATACGTGTCTTGTCAATGTTCGGCTGTGAAAGCAGCAGGTCAAGAGCCCGTCTGAGTTCGATAACCTGGCGGATTGAATTCTCATAATCCTTTTCAGGAACTCGATTGCCGAACCATCGCGGCGCCGACCACATTGCGTCAACCAGGAGGGATACCGATCCTTTCGAGGCAAGTCCGACAGCTTCATCGAGGAACTGAGTTCGGTTTGATTTCTCTTCGCCCAGCCAATGCACCCACAGGATTCCCGCGAATGGTCCATTTCCCTTTGGGACAACCAGGTATGTCTTCACCTGTCGTCCTGGACCAGCCGAAAACGTGATGTCTCGCACAGTAACATCGCCACGCTGTTCGGACGACACCTCATTAATAGTGACAGGTGAGCGGTCGTTATAGCGGAACAGATTTGCGCGGGCCGCAGCTTCGTTTCGAGACTGCGCGTGAGTCGTTAATGAAAACGCCAACAAAAGAAAGAGAACGAGTGCCTTCATCATTGATGCCTCCTTCATTAGACCAGTCAGGAGTCACGGTTGCTCCGTGTGAGTACCGCAAATATTCCGTGCGACTATTGCAAATATTCCGTGTGACCACCGCAATTATTCCGTGCGACTATTGCAAATTATTCCGTGTGACTACCGCAAATTATTCCGTGTGACTATCGCAAATATAACGCCGAAGGCGTTTACTAATTTCAGCCCAGGGTTGGCACAACCCTGGGTAACATGATGAGAAAGACTACTACGCTGAAAGCGTTTGCGAGGGCGCGACTCGCCAATGCTTTCAGCATTGGACCAAGAGTATGCATTTAGTCCCAGGGTTGGCGAGACCGCCAACCCTGGGCTGACATTAGTAAACGCCTTCGGCGTTCAGATTCTTTCGACGTAGTTGTGCCCCTTTCGACGTAGTTGCGCCCCTTTAGGACGTTACCGACTCTGCATACTCGACTCTGCACACTTCTTGACAGCACCTCAAATCACCTGTAGCATTCGCGCGCCTTGGACCCTCATTGTATTGCTAAAAATTAGTTACTACTTGCTTAGGTTCGAGGTGAATGTGTGCCAGATGCCTACCTCGCTCGAGGCAGGCCGAAGCGGCTATCCCCTAAAACTGCTAACTGAAACTTAAGGCCCTAGTGGCCTACAACGGAGAACTTCACGATTCGCCGGACAGGAGTGCGCCCGGCTTTCACACGTCGAACCGCGTCCAACACAGAGAAGGAACCCATGAAGAAATCGCAGAAATCCAGTCTTGTCACAAGTTCGCCCGCAACGCGCCAGCTAGTCGCCACCGTGTTAGCTCTTCTAACGTTCCTTCAGCCAATCCCACTGCTTGCAAACAACAAGTTCACTGCCGCTCCCGTGCGCTGGTCTAACAATTCGCTTAACAATACGACCACGCCCACGATCGAACCCGTCCGAGACGTGCCGGAAGAGACTGAGACAGTCACGCCGCAAAGCAACAGTTCCGGCATCGAGCTTACGCAACTCACCACCGCTTTCAACAACCACGCTGGAATCGATTATCACCAGCGCACCAGAAAAGTTGTGGTCTCCGCAAATTCGACTCAAGGCCAACCGAACAACTTCGAACTGGTTCAAGCTGACGGCGCCCACGCGAGTTTTTCAAACCTCAGCGGCGTCGGTGGCGACCTGAAGATCGCCACTGCCCGCGATGATGGTTTCGGCGTCAGCTTGGGAGGCTTCAAGCCCGGAGAACTCTTCACCGGCACGGACGCACCCGGAGTAGTCGCGCGTATCGCGAGCGATGGCGCAACTCTTCAGAACCCCTGGGCCACAC
>DATNJO010000960.1:0-2552 GCA_035603895.1 Pyrinomonadaceae bacterium | reverse complement strand
CCTTCGGGTCGCCGACAGCGCGAGATTAAGAACGTGTCAGTGCTCGGCGCTCTCGCGAACCGCAGCACTTAGTACAAGGCCACTGTAACCGTCTCTGGTTCTGCCTGGTTCCTTGCCATCTCTCGCCGGAGCGCGCGCTCGGCGTGCGAAGGTGCCAACTCGCGGCCAGTCTGTTCACCCGCGGTCACCACTTCCGAAAGGAAATACTCATCGCCGTAACGGTTGAACACAAGCACATTGTGATTTGCGATTCTGCGTCCCTGTTCGGGCTCAGTCGAAAACACGATGTGCTCGTGTTTGTCGTTGACGTTTCGCAGAACCAGACCAGACGGATCATCGTTGATGCGTTCGATCCAGTAGTCTCCGGCGGGAAGAGTTCTTCCACGCACCATGAAATCAAACGGAATCGACGCTCTGATCGGAACGCCCGGCAATTGCGCCTGGGCACTCACCGCCAGCGACAACGCCAGCAAACCTCCAATGGCCATAACGATGAAAAACTTCTTCATGATGTCTCCTCTATCTCTGTTCAATGTTCCCCATGCACAGTTGGTACTAGCCATTGCCATGCCATGACGTGAACCCTCGCGACGGAGCTACCTACCTTCACGACAGTTGAGGCTTTCTTTCTCAGGCAAGCAAAAAGGCCACACTTCTTGGGAACAGAAGGAGCGAAGAGCCGAGTAAAAATCGACTTCGCTGCTGGCATGATCGTTGCCGCCCGGAACTATCGAAGAGCTTTTCAGCTCTTCAAGTAATTTTGAATACTTATCGAGGAGACAAAACTGTGAAGCAGTATCTAGGAAGTAGAGAGCAAGAGCGGGACCCGCAAGGCGTGACGTCGGCCCAACCGCCTCAACCGTCGTCTCAGAAAACGGTTACCAATCGCAAGGCTGAGGCACAGAAAAAGAACAAGGCGAACAAGCCAAACGAGCCCCGCGAACACCGGTAGTCCTTAAAGTTATCCGTGTTTCCTCTGAGCACACTGGGAGGAAACACGGATATCAAACCAATTAAAAGTCGAATCGCACTGCTAACTGAATCACACGTGGGTGGCTCGTAAACACGTGCGACGGTACGTCGAAGTCAGTTTGCCCAACCGTATTGACCTGACCGACTCCGGTCGTATCGATCGGCTCAACTCCATTAACCGAACCCGGCGCGTACTGCGGATGGTTAAAGGCGTTGTAGAAATCAGCACGCAACTGGATCTTCTTGCTTCCTTCACCAAGCGCGAAGTTCTTGAAGATCGAAAAATCCAGGTTGTTGATTCCGGGCAACTGAAGCGTATTACGCCCGCCATTCGACAACGCGCCCAAACCCGCTTGAATGTACTGCGCGTTTGGATTGTTCGCCACGTAACCTACGATTCGCGCCTCGTCGGCAATGGCACAAGTCCCGTCTTCGTTGAAGCTCGGACAACTGCGTAGCAACGGCGTCACCAGACTCGACGTGTTTACCAAACCCGCGGGATTGATAATTGCCCGATCCGCCGCCGGGTCTCCGTTGAGATTCGAATCGATGTTGCTCAGCACGGTCGCTTTCTCTCCCGACTCGAAAGCCAGCGTCGCGGCCAAACTGACACCACCAAACACCGAATGAGAGAAACCATTACCCTTCCTGAAGAACGGCAGATCGTAGAGACTCGAAAGCACAAAACGCTGCCGTCGATCTAAAGCGGAGTCGGCTTTTTCCGCCGTCATGTTTTGGAAGTCCTGTACGCGTCGCGGCGAAAGCACGGTGCTGAAAACTTCAGATGTACTGTCGTCGATCAAGTGGCTCCATGTGTAGGCGGCCGTGAACAGCAGTCCATCGCTCAAGCGTTTCGTTAGCGAAGCGGAACCACCGTGGTAAGTCGAGTTTCCATTGGCCAGAAAAGCAGCGATCGGTGATACGAATCCTGCCGATTCAAACTCCGGAAGAATGTTCGACCGCGCCTGAATGTCGGCGAGACTCGTCGTCAGGTTGTCGATGTCTGCTTGTGATGGAGTGGAAAAGAAAGTCGGCAGGAAACCACCAGGCCCGTCAACTACCCGGTCCTGAATGTTGATGCGATTCTGCGTCGGCAGATGAATGCCACGACTGCCGAGGTAGCGCAGTTCGAGCACGTAGTCTTTGTGAAACTCGCGCTGAAGAGTCAGTCCCCACGACAAAGAGTAGGGAACCTGCTGATCGGGAATCCATGCTGAAGTCGCAGCGCGTGCGGCGTCGGGATCGGTGTTCGCTCCCGGAAGAAGTGTCGGTGGAATGCCGCCGTTTGCTAAAAAGTTTGGCGTCACCAGTGGTGTGCCGGGAAAGTTCGTACCCACGTCGATCGTCTGATTGAACTGTGGCGGCAACGACAGGATGTAGAGGTTATCGACAATCGTGTCGTACGCCATCGCAAAGCTCGCGCGAATCGACGTTTGCTCTGGTGAGCCAAACATCCGATGCAGCATTCCGGTTTGGAAATCGGGCGCGTAAGCGATGCCGAAACGCGGCGCGAAGTTTTTCTTCTGCGCTTTTGGTTCGTCAAAATTTAGCACGCCGGGCACGTTCGCGATCGCGTTCAC
>DATNJO010000959.1:0-11000 GCA_035603895.1 Pyrinomonadaceae bacterium | reverse complement strand
TGGCCCAGCCCGCCCGAATCAATGTGCTTGATCCAGGCGAGGTCAAGGAGGACTTGAATCTTTCCTTCTCGAGCAAGACAACGAATCGACTCGTGCAAGGCTATAGTGGCGCCGCGGATTCGTTCCCTGCCCTTTAAATCGAGGACAGTCACCTCTTCTACCTGACGCTCATTGATATAAAGATTAACCATTTAGGGGTCCTCAATGTTGTGGAAATGCCGGCATACAATCCATCCGGGTGCTGTCCGTGAGTTTTCATGATTACAGCACGGAAGTGTGTTAATCGTGCCTCGCTTGCGACCACTTCTTGAACATCACCTGATGAGACTTCCGGCCGAAGGCGCGCTGAACCGTTGGCGGTCCGCCAGTGTTTTTGACAGAACCGTTCATCGGTGTTCGGTCATCAGCCTGACCTTCTGAAAGCCACGGGTTTGTTTGCATCCAGCGCATCTGATCGAGATCTGCTTGTGTTGGCGAATTGATTTCACTGTTCGCTTCTTGCATGACATGGATATCGTTCATAAAAGGTCCCTTATTGTTGCCGTAACCCGGTGAAACCGTCTGTGCGCTAGGTCACTTATGGATTTAATGTTGTCACCTCACATAAGTGTGATGGCGTACAGACGGCTAACATTTCGAATGGTATATCTGTTTCCGAATCCCCATGCTCCAAATAGGAAGACAGAATGACTAGAGAATTTTGAAATGCGTAACGAAGTGATGATTAAACGACGCTCTACAGGCATCAATTGGCATACAGCAATCTTTATAGCGCTGCTGCATATTGGAGCGGTGGCCGCGCTCTTTGTTTTCAGTTGGCAGGCGCTGCTGGCTGCAATAGTGCTCTGGTGGATTTCCGCCAGCCTGGGAGTCGGCATGGGTTTTCACAGACTTTTGACTCATCGTGGCTACAAGACGCCAAGAATAGTGGAATACTTTTTGACCTTCTTCGGCACACTCGCGCTTGAAGGTGGACCAATCAACTGGGTGGTCACGCATCGCATCCATCATGCTCATGCAGATGCGCCGGGTGATCCACACACTCCGCGCGATGGCGGCTGGTGGGCACACATCGGGTGGATGCTCAACGGTACCGCGCAGCAGTATGACAGGTCGGTTATGGAGCACTATGCCCCTGACCTGATGAAAGATAGATTTCACGTAGCGCTGAACTACGTGTATTGGCTACCGCTGGTTTTACTTAGTTTGGCGTTGCTGGCTTTTGGCGGCTGGTCATACGTGATGTGGGGAGTTTTCTTCCGCGTCACCTTTAACCTCCATGCGACCTGGCTGGTTAACTCAGCGACGCACATGTGGGGCACACGGCGCTTCTCGACCAGCGATGATTCCAGAAACAACTGGTGGGTCGCGCTGCTGACATTTGGCGAAGGCTGGCATAACAATCATCATGCGCACCCAACTGCAGCACGGCATGGACTTGCATGGTATGAGATCGATATCAACTGGTGGGGCATTCGCGCGATGCAGTTTCTAGGGCTCGCAAGAAGAATCAAACTGGTCAGTATGGCTCAGCGTTTCCTGGCCCGAGAAGTCGAGCCAAGCACACAGTGAGGGGAACGCGCCGTGCAGTTATCGCGAAACCAGTACTTTCTTTGGTAAGAGCTCAGCACTCGACACCCGATCGGGCCGGAACGCTACTCCCATTAGTAGCGAGAGGCGATGAAGCTACTTACCATCGCTTTTGTGAGCTTACGAACGGCCTGCTCTTCGGTCTCTTGCTACGTATTTTGGGGCACACTCAAACAGCGAAAGAGGTACTGGCTGAAGTCTATGAAGAAGTAAGCCGGAGAGCCGCCCTGTTCAGCAAACAAAATGAAAGGCCGCTGACTTGGCTTGTACTCATTACACACCGGCGAGCCATCGAACGTCTGGGCCGCCAACTAACTGCCAATAGCGAGACGGTCTACAAAAGGAAAGGCGATAACAACTCAACTGGTGTTACCGCCTTCTCAATCAATATCACCGAACAGCGGCGACTCGTTCGCGCAACAATGGAAGCAATCCCATCCCTGCAGCAACGCATGATTGAACTCGCATTCTTTTCGGGGATGACCAGTCTTGAAATCGCAAAGGAACTCGGGCAGTCGCCCGCGGCAGTGGAGAGCGGGATTCAATATGCGATGTTGCGGCTGTTCGGATTATTTGAGTCCATAGGCTCCACAGTGGACTGCGAAACCGACCCGGAAGAGATCTGATTCCACCCGTAAACCTGATTAATTCATGTTAAGGAAATGCCTGCGGCGAAACAGGGCGCGATAGACGATCAGGAATACAATGGCACCAACTGCTGCAACGCCCAGACTGTAAAGATCCACGCCCACAACGGGAGGATCCTGAAGCAGATTGGACACAAAGCCGGCAACGATGGCTCCGACAATGCTTAACAGGACATCGCGACTCAAGCCGTAACGCGTCTTGTTGAGAATTTTGCTGCCGATAAAACCTACCAACAAACCGATTGCTATCCAACTGAGAAAATTAACAGCAGTGTCTTCCTGCTGATTAGATATCAACATCCCCAAAGTGTTTAATTCGACGTTCATTATATTCACCTCTAAAGTACGGCGCGTGGCCAGCAACAAACCTCAACACAAACTCAATCAGTTTAGGCGTTCATAAATTGGTCGTCTGTACGACAACACACAAAGCTGCTCTATCTCACACTGGCCACTCTGAAACGATTTCTCCCTGGTTTTTGATCCTATGTGTGGTGGGGCACATACAAGTCCGGCGAAATGACGTTTAATGGTAAATCCCTCCCGTCAATCCACTGCGATAAAAGAGACAGTGACACAGGAGCGGGAAGAACCGGCTTCAGCGATTTCAAGAAGCGGATCTTCCTGGCGCTACTGTTACGGGACCATCTTGACAAGGAGTAACTTATGAAAAGAGATCAATCGAAAAATAGAATCGCAAGCGCCGCATTCCTGGTGTTTTCGTTGCTGTTTGGAATAGGACTCGCTTTGAGCACCACTGCTCAAGCGCAGAATCAAGACGATCGTTACGATCGAGATCGTGACAACGGAAACCAAAATAGACGCGGCCGCGACTGGGAGCGTTACGGTAACTACGGCGATTCTACGGAGCTCCGTAGCACGGCCCTGAACGCCGGCTACGAAGAAGGCGGGAAGGAAGGCCGTAAAGATCGCGGGAACGGCAGTCGCACAGAACACCGCAATTTGAGTAGCTATCAGAGAGCTACGAAAGACTACAACCCACGGCTCGGCGATCGCGAACTCTACCGCCGCTACTTCCGTGAAGCCTTCGAAGATGGATATAACGCCGAGAGTTATACCCGGGGCAACCGAGGTCGTCGGGATCGCAACAACAATGATAATCGGGATCGCGGCGATCGCAACGAGGATGGTTATAGCAACTTAGGTGGCTCGTTCCAGTTGCGCCAAACCGCGCTGAACGCTGGTTTTGGCGAGGGCGTCAAACAGGGCCGCGCAGATCGTAGAGCGCGCAACTCTAATGGGTTCCAACGCCAGGGTACTTACCAGAAAGCAACGAAGGATTATAGTTCCCGTCTCGGCGATCGGGACATTTACCAGCGTTACTTCCGTGAGGCATACGAGCACGGTTATGCGGATGGCTACGCCGGCTACTAAGGGTTACACCCGCCAGGTGAAACCGATCCCCCATAAGGGGTTCGGTCCTGGGTGGTCGAGGCCAATACCAATGGTGTTCTCGAGGATGGTCACAGCAGCTTACAAAATTCCAAGGCGTCCACTTCTTGATACGAGTAACTCACTCATTCCTTAAGCGAACCAACACCAGTAAGCTCCATTGGTCGATGAGGCGCGATAACGGTTCGCAAGACCTATCCAGCCATTGCCGACTTTTGAACTTGCTTAGCCTCCTGTAAGCGCTCTCCTAGCTCTTCGATTTCGTCTGCACTGAGAACCTTGCGGGCCTTTGGAAACATCTCCCCTTCTTCTTCTTCCACATGGTGCTCAACGTTTTCTTTAAGCACTGTAAACTTCGCCGTCCACTGTTCATCATCCTTAGGTGCGGATGCCAGCTCTTCTAATAATTGCTTAACGAGTGCGTGTTCCTCATAGGCTTCGAGTGATATGGCACGCGTCTCCTCGTATTCTTCGAGCGCTGGATAAAGAATCTCTTCTTCGATTCGAGCGTGAACGTCCAGTTCATTTTTGAGCTGTGTGAAAAGTTCTTCCCTGCCTTTTGTTGCACGTTCGGTCGTTCCATCGATCTTCTCTAAAATTCCGGCCACCTTTTTATGGTCGTCCTTAAGTAAAGTAAAAGCGTTCATGTAATTGCTCCTTTCAGGCTTCGAACTTTAAACGTCTCGCAAGTTTGGTTCCCGTAAGGGAGCGTGTTCTTTACTAATTAATGTCAGTAACCGCGAGCATGAAGCACTCGAATACATACATTTTAATTTGGGCCTCGCGTGGTTTCGTTACAGCCAGGTATTGGTTAGTTAAGCGCGGTAGCGACATACAGGGGTGATAGACTTTAATTGCTGAAGTCTCTTCTGAAAGCCTAAACCTATGCCGTCCCCAAAAGCCCGTATTCTCTGCACTGAAGACGATCCCGATTTGCGGGAGTTACTTATCTTCGTGCTCGAAGCCGCAGACTACGACGTAACAGTTACGGAAGACTCTGCGGACGCGCTAACCCTCGCCCAACGTCAGCGGTTTGATCTCATTCTAGTCGATAGCTGGATGCGGGGATTGTCAGGACAGGAACTAACCACGGAAATACGACAGTTTAATCAGAGCACTCCGATTCTTTTCTACTCAGGGGCGGCCTACGATAAAGACAAACGAGAAGCCCGCGACGCTGGCGCTCAAGGCTATCTCACAAAGCCAGAGGGAATGTCGGTATTAGTTGACGAAGTAGGTAAGTTGATCGCTGAGGCAAGAATCGCCTTTCCTGTCGCAGTCGACCTACCTGAGTAACGCAGAAATTGTTCAATCTCGTGTACCTTTTGGCTACTCAGGTTCCCTCCTACCAGATTTATTGATTCGCCTACTTACCTGACGTATGCTTCGGCCACTCACGAAGTTTTGTCGGCGAGGCTTCTCGCCGGTCTCACAATACTTCACCGGTGCAAGGGTCCGTATGGAGGTACAAAATGTTAAGAGGAACTATGCCTAGCCTGTTCGTCAGGCTGCTTATCCTGACGACTTTGGTGAGTGTTCTGCTTCTCTCATCTGCTGATATGACTCGCAAAACAGTTCACGCTAATGTGTGTCCTGACGACTGTGAGGCTGAGTTTGACGCGTGCCTCGCGAGTTGTCCGCCTTGGGGGCAGCCCGGATACGCAAGCTGCCATCGATACTGTCGGTATGAGCTGGATGAGTGCATACATTGCCTTCCATGAACGGGTAGTAATCGAGCATGTATCGCCAAAGCGGCGACAGTTTACAACCTGTCGCCACTTTAGTTTTGCTTCTCACTTGCCGGGTCTCATTTAACCCGTACCGCCGGACACTTCGCCGGGTTTGTTGTCTTCCTGAAACTCAGAAATCAGTACTTCAGTCGTGAGCATTAATCCGGCGATCGACGCGGCGTTTTGCAGGGCGCTGCGCGTGACCTTCGCGGGATCGATCACACCCGCGGCTACGAGGTCTTCAAACTTCTCAGTTACGACGTTATAGCCGATGTTTGGGTTCTTTTCGGAGCGTACTCGCTCGACGATCAGCGCGCCTTCTTTCCCCGCATTAGCGACGATCTGCCGAAGGGGTTCCTCCAGCGCGCGCTTGATGATGTTGACGCCAATTTGCTCGTCCGGATCGCCGGCAAGTTCCGCGTCAGCAAAGGGCTTAAACTTGTCCAATACCTTCGCAACTCGGATCAGGACCACACCTCCACCCGGCACGATACCTTCTTCAATCGCCGCTCGAGTTGCATGCATTGCGTCTTCAACGCGTGCCTTCTTCTCTTTGAGTTCCGTTTCAGTGGCCGCGCCGACCCGAATTATCGCAACGCCGCCTACAAGTTTCGCCAGCCGCTCTTGCAGCTTCTCGCGGTCATAGTCAGAGGTAGAGTCTTCGAGTTGAGCTTTGAGTGTCTTCACACGAGCTTGCAAGGCTCGAGTGTCTCCGCCGCCATCAATGATCGTTGTCGTGTCCTTGTCAATCACCACTTTCCTGGCGCTGCCCAACTCCTCAAGCATGACATGTTCCAGCTTGATACCGAGATCTTCGGTAATAACCTTTGCGCCTGTAAGGACCGCGATGTCTTCGAGCATGGCCTTACGACGATCGCCAAAGCCCGGGGCTTTGACTGCTGCAACGCCAAGCGTGCCGCGCAATTTATTTACTACCAGCGTTGCTAAGGCTTCGCCTTCTATATCTTCCGCGATAATCAGGATCGGTCTTCCCAACTTGGCAACTTGTTCCAGAATGGGAAGCATATCTCTCATCGATGAAATCTTCTTGTCGCTCAGGAGAACGACCGGATTCTCAAGTACAGCTTCCAGGGTTTCCGTATCGGTGACGAAGTAAGGCGAGAGGTAACCGCGATCAAACTGCATCCCTTCCACAATCTCCAAATCGGTTTCAATCGTCCTTGATTCTTCTACGGTGATAACGCCGTCTTTGCCGACCTTCTGCATAGCTTCGGCGATCAACTTTCCGATGGTCTGGTCCCCATTTGCTGAGATCGTGCCAACCTGGGCGATCATGTCTTTTGTGACCGGCTTCGCTGTTTTCCCGATCTCACGACTCGCACGCTCGACGGCTTTATCAATGCCACGCTTCAGAGCCATCGGGTTCGCACCGGCGGCTATCGTCTTCACGCCCTCGCGGAAGATAGCCTGGGCCAGTACGGTCGCGGTGGTCGTGCCGTCTCCCGCAACATCGCTGGTCTTCGAGGCCACTTCCCGCACCATTTGCGCGCCCATATTCTCCATCGCATCGTGGAGTTCGATCTCTTTCGCCACAGTCACGCCGTCTTTGGTAATCGTCGGGCTGCCAAATTTCTTATCGAGCACGACGTTGCGCCCTTTTGGACCAAGTGTAATCTTGACTGTGTTAGCGAGTTTATTCACACCGCGCAAGATTGCCGCACGGGATTGTTCGCCAAGCGTTATTTGCTTTGCCATTATCGACTATTGCCCTTATGCGGGATTTCGGTGCTGCCTCAAGAGATTAAGTGCCAGAACCACCACCGCTGCAACCAGCAACAGGTGAATCAGGCTAGTGGTGACAAAGCCACCATAAAACCCAATCAACCAGAGCAGTAACAGCACTACAAGAATTGTCCACAACATAAATCGTACTCTCCCTACTTCGTAAATTTTTTCCGACCGCTTTAAAACCTGGTCCCAATCTAGAATGAACTAATCCTCCACACCTGTCCGTGCGTTAGACCACATACGTTCTTTTTCCGTCTCGGTTGGGGTGGAGCTGTTTCAACTGCTATGGGAGATCTTGCAGCAGCGGGGCGAGATTAATGACCAACGGGAATTCTCTGAAACTGGGTCTTCCCATCAGCATCTTCCCATGAAATATCCAGGACGTACGGCTTAATGGCGCCGGCTACGACTTCCAGCCGTCCGATTTGATCCTGTGCATCACTTGCCGGACTTCCATTGATCCACGTGCGGTGAGAAACAACTGCCTTTTCGTTTGGTTGAACAGATTTGATGGGATCAAACCGAATATGTGCGCGCGAAGGACCTCCTTCGTTCGTCAAAAACACTGTCAGTATCTCAACCGACTTGAGCGTTTTCTCGGTCGTGTTAGTGATTTCCATCAACATTCGCGGTTTAGTATCCATGAACCTGATAACCAAAGGCGCTCTGCCATTGTTACTTGTCATAAATCTCCAGTGTCTGTTCCTCTTCGTCAGTAATGTCACCGTTCGGGGTCTCTGGCAGAAGCCGGGCCAGCAGACTTCTCAATTGATTGAAGTTATCAGGGTTCGTTAAGTATACGTTTCCACCGATTGCGACTTCCTCACCTTCATTGATGTCTTGAGCACAAAAGACTACAACCGGAACCTCATCAGCAACGCCGGCTTCCTTTCGTATGCGACCCACTGTGACGAGAACGTTGTTTGGTAATCCCGCCCCGCTCACTAGTATCAGGTTGGGTCGCTCGGGGTGAGTGCTGTTCATTACTTCTTGTTCGGCGCTTGCCAAAACGACGCGATAGCCTGTGGCTTTCAGTAACGTGTCAATGCCTGCGCGTGTTTCATAGACATCTTCCACTACTAAAATCAGCCGGCTTTTCTTAACTTTTCTAAAATCCACTACATTCATGTTGTATACCGTTATCTCCACCTAATCCGGCGGAAAGTCGAGGGTTTAGGTGTTAGCGAAAAGATACAGGTTGGAGGTTATTGCGTCCGTGCGGCAACACACATAACAACGTACCGCGGTCCAGTCCAGCTCATCGGTCGATGGTCTGGCCCTAATCTGAACGCCGAAGGCGTTTTCTAATTAACGCCGAAGGCGTTTGCCAATTTCAGCCCAGGGTTGGCGTTCCGCCACCCTGGGACTAATCGCATACTTTTGGTATCAATGCTGAAAGCATTGGCAAGTGGCGCCTTTCCCTGGCGAACGCTTTCAGCGCAGTGTCTGTCTCATTGCCGTGACCCAGGGTTGTGCCAACCCTGGGCTGAAATCAGCAAACGCCTTCGGCGTTCAGATTAGGGCACTCGACAGTCGATTGAAAACGCCATGGATACCATCGCTACATGATATAATCCCTTACTCATTGCAACTCCGTCTGTAACCGGGGCATCGTAATGACTACTCCTTCTCTCGCGCACCAACGGTGATGCGCCCGCGCTAACGACAGCTCGGCGTTTAGATGATTCGAGAGCAGGTTGGTTTTCAAACTCGTAGAAGTGGCTCATTGAGCACTCGAACGCTCGTTTCTTCGCTCGTTCCGTTTCGTCGAAGCACACCTGGTTCAAAGCTTCTCTTTACGCCTGACAGCAGGAAAAGGTACACACACAATGTCCATGAAACTTTATGTCGGTAATCTTTCGTTTCAAACGTCGAGCGACGATCTGCAACAATTGTTCTCGCAAGCGGGAACGGTAGAATCAGTAAACGTTATTGAAGATCGTGAAACAGGCCGTTCACGCGGTTTCGCATTCGTTGAAATGTCTTCGACAGAAGAAGGCAATGCTGCGATTCAGCAGTTTAACGGGTATGATGTAGGGGGACGGACGCTGAACGTCAACGAAGCCAAGGCTCGTGAAGAGCGCGGTGGCGGTCGTGGCGGTTTCGGTGGAGGCCGCAGTAATGGCGGCGGACGCTCTCGCTACTAAGCTCCGTTGTTGGACAATTCCGGCGACTTTTTATAGCAAAGCCTCCGAGGAATGTTAGCCCGGAGGCTTTGTCCTTTGTTCATTAACGATGCATTTCAACGGGTACGAACTATAAGCGAAAGGATAACTTAATGGAGACGCAAGTATTCACTGTGGGCGAGCGAATTGATAAGTTCTGTGTAGGGTGTAATGACGAACGTGGACACATTGTGACGTCAGTAAACAAACGCGGGCAGATTTCACGTGTGAGTTGTTCGAGGTGCGACAGAGTCAGCGCGTTCAAACTCGCTTCGCGAACGTCGCCTCGGCCGGCGAGCAAAACCCCTTCGCCTTACGACAGGACACTCACCTACCGTGCCGGGCAATCCATGACACATGAGATTTTTGGTGTCGGAGAAGTAACCAGATTGATCGAGCCGAGAAAGATGGAAGTGCTCTTCCAGGATCGTTTGCGTCGTCTTATTCATGCTCAAGGCCCTCAGTAAACGCTGAAACACCAATTTCAGGTAATGGGCCTTATGTGTGCTAGCGCACATGCGTGATATGCTCTCTGCCTAACTTCCGAGCGAAAGTTGAGGTTAGGCGTGCGAGCTTCTCCGAGACCTGTACATTTCCAAAAGAATCGGCTGTTGGCCGCTCTGCCACCAGACGAAATCGAACGCCTGCTCACAAACTTTCAACAAATCTCATTTTCGCTTGGCGATGTTGTTTACGAATTCAGCGGACATTTGGATTACGTCTACTTCCCCACTACCTCTATTGTCTCTTTGCTTTACACCATGGAAAACGGCGCCACGGCCGAAATGGGATTGACGGGCAATGATGGTGTCGTGGGGATTGCTCTTTTTATGGGAGGAGGAACCATGCCCAACCGGGCAGTAGTCCAAAGCGCAGGCGACGCTATTCGTATGAAGGCAAAGGTGCTTCAGGAAGAATTCGCAATGGGCGGCGAGTTCCAACGCCTGTTGCTGCGCTATACCCAGGCATTGATTACACAGATATCACAGACAGCCGTGTGCAACCGGCTCCACTCAGTCGAACAGCAACTTTGTCGTTGGCTGTTGTTAAGCCACGACCGTCTGGATACGGACGAATTGATCATGACTCAGGAATTGATCGCGGATATGTTGGGCGTGCGCCGCGAAGGCGTTACGGTGGCGGCGGGTCATCTTCAGGACATCGGCGCAATTAGTTACGTCCGAGGCCGGATACAGATTCTGGATCGTCAGAAATTGGAAGATACTGCCTGCGAGTGTTATCTAGTTGTCAGAGACGAGTTCGATCGCTTACTTGGAT
Source organism: Pyrinomonadaceae bacterium (assembly GCA_035603895.1). Taxonomy (GTDB): domain Bacteria; phylum Acidobacteriota; class Blastocatellia; order Pyrinomonadales; family Pyrinomonadaceae; genus PSRF01. The sequence continues at coordinate 428 of DATNJO010000959.1, read as the reverse complement.
AACGGACGGCGATTCTCACTGCCGTCGATCAATCGTCAACGGGTAGTATCTGCTCTCAGCTGTGTTGTCACAGAGGAGCTCTCAACTTTTCCTTCCCTTCGTTTCTTTGCAGTCAGCAGAGTACCAATCGCCTCTTTAGCTAAACTGAAGACGGTGCGCCGATTCTCAAAAAACACCTTAATCCATGCTCGCCTGGTTGTTTGTGGAAAATAGATAGCGCGGAACGCCAGCCGCGTAATGAAGTGAAAAATCCGCGGCCCAACTGGTGCGTAGCTCATCGCCTGAACTGCTTCTGCATTCCGAACGGCGTCGTACGAGTGGGTCCACGCATACGCCAGCTCGTAGTGGGTTTCCGCAATAGTCATTTTAAGCGGTTCGTGCGCCATCATGTTTTTCTCAAACTTCAACCAGTGTTTTGGTCGAACCAG
>DATNJO010000958.1:0-5033 GCA_035603895.1 Pyrinomonadaceae bacterium | reverse complement strand
CACCCGCAAGCCACTCCGCCAACCCACTCAGCGCGAGCCCGCACCGTGAACAGAATCTCATCTCCTCCGAGACCTGCTGCTGACCACATTTAGGACAATACATAAGTTCCAAGTTGAAAGGGATTTTAGCCGAACCGAGAAGAGTACGGTAAGAGGGTACGTGAAGTTCGGAGATTGACCACTTCTTGACAGCCGCACTCATTCAGTTAATTATTCACTCATGAACCTTGCAACTATTCAAGAGGAGATTTCTCGACTTAACTCGACTGAGCGTGCGATGTTGATCGATATGCTGTGGGACAGCCTCGATGAACGGCGCGTAAAGGAGATCGAGGCAAAATGGGCGGCTGAATCAGAAGAACGGATTGACGCAGTCGAGCGAGGTGAATTACCTACCGTTGATGGACCTTCTGCGCTGCGAGAGCTTCGCTCATCTCTGCGGAAATGACACACTATAGATTTACCTCCTCCGCGCTTAGAGAGCTAAGGCAATCCATACTTTATTACGAGCAACGGGAAAATGGTCTAGGCTCAGCATTTCTAGACGAAATTGAAGCCACCCTTAACAGGATTCTTCTGAATCCTTCCGCTTGGCACCAGATATCACCACGAACACGACGATGTCGAACTCATCGTTTCCCGTTCGGTCTACTCTACCAAATTCTCACTGATGAAATCCTTATAACTTCAGTCATGGATTTACGTCGCGATCCGGCTAGCTGGAAGGACTTGTTATAGGGAAGTCTGGGATTGTCCGGAGCACCAGTAAACACAGCGCTTTTGTTACAAGTTTATAGACGGATTAAACGATGCGTTTTCGAAGTGTTCGCGGCGCGGATAATGGAGCAACTCTCCCAAAGCCGCGATGATGAAGAGAACGTAGAAATAGGGATCGCTCGTCAGGAAGAAATCCATCACCCCGAGCACCGCCGCCACCTCACACATGGCCCACGCAACGATATATCCTTGTTGGACCTGTTGAACCTGCCGCTGTTCGATGGCCCGGCCGATCAACTTATTTTTGACCAGAAACGAGACCAGCGTGGTTGAGACTCCGGCAGCGAGCAGGGCCAGAGACACCGTACTATTCGGTTGGAGGTTTTCCGGCCGGCCCGCATAAATCGTAAACAGATAATAAAGGCCCACGCTGAAGAGCAGACCAAGCCAAAGTATACGTACCGTGCGCATTCTCTGCTCGATATTCATTTGCGCATTGTTCTGATTTGTTGGTCCCGGTTTCATAGGTGTTCACTCTGGTTTCGTGTTGTTGTTGCCGTGTTAATCCATTGACCGTTTTACGCCACGATAGCGTCTGGTGCAAGAAGAAACGATGACACTTTCGAAGAGTTTACGTAGCAGCCCGCTGATAGCCTCGGACCATGAAAAGCGAAACGCAGAACAACGATGAAGTGGAGTCGCGGCAGGGCGGCGACTGTATGAGCGAGGCGGAAATAGACTACAACGTCATGGCAACGTTTCCTGCAAGCGATCCACCGTCGTGGACGCTCGGCGTCAGACCGCACAAGACTTGTAGCGAAGAGTTTGAAGGAGCGAAGCCGTCGCCGCACGACCCTTCCCATCAAAACGAACCACCGAGTTGATCGAAAGCGATCTCCGCGGTGAAGAGGTGAATCGCAATGGAATGGTTTGAGCAGATAGCCGGGGCGCTGTTGATGCTGCTCATACTGCTCGATGTGTTCCTCACGGTTCTCTACGCACGCGCCGGCACCGGCATTCTCAGTCCTCGCGTTGCCAGCCTCGTGTGGTGGGTTTTCAAGACTATTTCACTTCCATTTGCCCGCGTCCGTGGTTTGATCCTTTCGTTCTGTGGTCCAGCCATTCTCGTGATGGTCGTTCTGGTTTGGGCTTCGGGACTCACTGTCGCCGCAGGACTGATCGTTCATCCTGAACTCGGAACGTCAGTGCGAGCTACTAATGGCGACACCCCACGCGATTTCATCACCGCAATGTACGCCGGGGGAAGTAGTGTCTCGATAGTTGGTGCGAGCGATTTTACGCCGCACACGTCGAGCTTGCGGATGATCTTTCTTTTCAACTCGCTGATTGGTCTCTCGATCACTTTTCTGACGCTGGCCTACCTGATGCAGGTTTATTCGGCTTTGAGTCGGAGAAACACATTGGGACTGAATGTGCATCTTGCTTCTGCCGAGACCGGTGATGCCGCCGAACTGATCACGCATCTCGGCCCGGAAGGAATGTTTGAGATGGGTTACACGACTCTCGCCACGTTAGCAGCGGACATGACGAAGGCGAAGGAGTCGCACCACTTCTACCCGGTGCTCGTTTATTTTCGTTTTCGCCAAGCGTTTTATTCGGTGTCTCGATTCACGCTGGTGTCTCTCGACGCTGCAACGCTCATCAAGAGTGCGCTGAGCGACAAGGAATATCGCTGGTTGAAAAATTCCGGCGCAGTCGAACAACTTTGGGACGGTGCTACGATGTTGTTGGAAACTATTTCGCATACGTTTCTATACACTGTGACACGCAGTTCACCGCATGCGCCTGATGAAGATATGTGCGAACTGTGGCGTCGCCGCTATTTCGCCGCGTTGCGCACGCTGCGCCAGGCTGGTATTCAGACTGTGGATGATGAACAAGCAGGCGCGGAATACTACGTGAACCTGCGCCGGCAGTGGAACGATTACATCACTCACATGGGCCCGATGTTGGCGTATTCCACGGAGGACATCGATCCGGTTGGTTGCCGCGCCGAAATGTCTGATGAGCGACAGTCGTTTGGACGGCAGGCTTCACACAGTCTGCCGCTTCAACCACACTCATAATGTCAGGTGAAAACATGCAGGAAGCGAAACAACTCAATCACGCGCCGAAAGTAAGGACCACGCCGTTGCCTTCAGGACGGCCGATGCCTGTTCTTGGTCAAGGGACATGGCGGATGGGTGAAGATTCTTCACGCCGTCAGTCGGAAGTTGCCGCACTGCGGTACGGTTTGGATCTCGGCATGAACCTGATCGACACCGCGGAAATGTATGGTGAAGGTGGCGCGGAAGAAGTGGTCGCTGAAGCGATTGTCGATCGGCGCGAGGAAGTGTTTGTAGTGAGCAAAGTGTATCCACACAACGCGACACGGCGCGGAGCGATCGAGGCGTGTGAGAGAAGTCTGCGGCGAATGAAGACTGATTACATAGATCTCTATCTGTTGCACTGGCGTGGCGACGTATCTCTTGCGGAAACAGTTGAAGCGTTTCAGCAGTTGAAAGAAACGGGAAAGATACTCGAACATGGTGTGAGCAACTTCGACATTCCAGACATGGAGGAATGGATGGCGCTGCCGGGTGGTGATGAGGTTGCGACGAATCAAGTGTTGTACAACCTCGCGACACGCGGGATTGAGTGGGGCTTGATTCCGTGGAGTCGAGAGCGGCGCATCCCGATCATGGCTTACTCGCCGGTCGCACAGAAGTCAGCCGAGCAGAAGCGGATGTTCAACGATCGCAATCTGAAATCCGTGGCTGCAGAGCATGGCGCTACGCCCGCACAGATTGCGCTCGCGTGGGTGCTTCGCGAGCCAGACATCATTGCGATTCCCAAAGCCAGTCAACCGCAACACATTCGCGAGAACCGCGCGGCGTTGGATATCGAACTCACACTAGAAGACCTCGCGAAGATCGACAAGTCGTTTCCACCACCGAAGCGAAAAGTCCGGCTCGAAATGCTCTGAACGTGGGTAGCACGGTTCGGATGACGAGGTTAGCTCTTTTGTCAGGGGACTCGTCTGCGGATTAAATGTCCGGTCGTGCGCTTCTCTTCATACATCGCTTTTATTGCTGCGGCAATGATCTCCGTTTGGTTGTGCGGTCCGACTCACCAACCGGAAACGAATTACGGGTGTACGAGCTTGATGGAAGTGTTGTCGAGTCAACCGGCCGTGAGGGTTGAATCCGCGCCAGTCGCAGAAAGAGAAGAGCCGCAACTCCTCGACATCTTCAGCGAGGAAGACATTTCTTATAACGGCTACGAGATGAAACACCTGGTTGAGAGGGTAAGTGACGAGAGAGTCCGCGATCTCGAAGTCTCTTATGCCGCGCTGATGAAGAACAACCAGCGGCTGCTCAAGTTTGACGGAGTTTATTTCGGGTCAGGCAATAGCACCGAGTTTGGGTTGTTCGATTTCCTCGGAAACGGTTCGCAGCAGTTCATCGTTTCGCAAACAGTACCGCGTGGAGGCAGGCACTGGGTTGTTAGTGTGTCGCCTCAGGTTCGCGTGCTCTTTGACAGTGGGGACTACGACGTCGGCAGGGAAGAATTCAGCGTGATCGATATCGACAAAGACGGCGTTTACGAGATCGTGCTGCCCGTTACGGCTTTCTACGACATGCAGGACAAGATGTACATCGGCGAGATTCCACTGCCGGAGATCATCTTTAAGTACGACGCGAAAGCAGGGAAGTACCTGCCGGCGAATCATCTCTTTCTCGACTACGCTCTCCACAGCATCGAGCAAGACATCGCGCAGTTAGTCACCGTTGACGACCTCAACTATTTGTCACGACTGCTCGATATCCTGCTGCGTTATGTTTACGCGCGCAAAGCGGACGAAGGTTGGGACTTCTTCGAGCGCGAGTATCAACGGCCAGACAAAGAAGAGATAAAGGCTCGAATCAAGTTGGTGCTCAAACGGTCGCCGGTGTACATCGATCAAAAGCGATAACTGTCTCCGCGAACCGCTCCATCTCTTCGAGTTGCGGACTACACTGCAACAGCAACAGATCCACTCCCGCATCTTCAAATTCAGCGACGCGCGCGGCGACCTGGTCCGGCGTGCCCACTAGTCCCGAACGAAGACCACGATTCGAAACACTGTAGTCTTCGAGCGAAACCTGTTGCTCTAGTCGCGTTCCCGCCAGCCATTGCTGATAATTCTCGTAACCGGCGGCGAATTGCTGGACGTTCGTGACTCGTTCGAGCTCACGTTTCGCTTCGGTCTCTGTGTCGCGCACGATCGCGTACGCCGCCACGCCAAACTTCATCGGCGGCAGTCCCAAACGTTC
>DATNJO010000957.1:0-5460 GCA_035603895.1 Pyrinomonadaceae bacterium | reverse complement strand
CGCTGTTGCTTGCGTCGCTCGGAATCTACGGCGTGCTTGCTTACTTCGTCACGCAGCATACGAACGAGATCGGCGTGCGCATCGCACTCGGCGCGAACCGCCGCAACATTCTCGCGCTCGTGCTGAAGAAGGGCATGGGGTTGACGATGTTGGGCGTGGCGATCGGCGTCGCGGCTTCGTTTGCATTGACGCGTTTGATGAGCTCGTTGTTGTTCGGAGTGAAAGCTTTTGATCCGTTGACGTTTGTGGCGGTGCCGTTGCTGCTTGCGGCGGTGGCGTTGTTGGCGTGTTTGATTCCGGCACGGCGAGCTACCAAAGTTGATCCAATGGTGGCGCTCAGGTACGAGTAAAAGGCAATCCACAGATTTACACAGATTATGATCAAAGATCTGCGTTACGGCTTGCGGATGTTGGCGAAGAATCCTGGTGTGTCAGTGATAGCCGTGCTTACGCTAGCGCTCGGTATTGGCGCGAACACTGCGATCTTCAGCGTTGTCAGTGCGGTGTTGTTGAATCCGCTGCCTTACAAGGATCCCGATCGGCTCGTCTCGATTTGGGAGAACGTGCCGGAGCACGGGCGCTGGCGCGCGGCGCCCGCGAACTTCCTCGACTGGAAGAAACAGAACACAGTCTTTGCAGATGTCGCGGCGTTTGGCGGCGCAACGGCGACGCTCACCGGCGATGGCGATCCGGAACAACTGTCAGGGACTGCGGTAACTCCCGGTTACTTCGAGGTGGTTGGTGTTCAGCCGGCGCTTGGCCGTCTCTTTCAAACGGAGGAATACCAACTCGGAACGGATCGAGTCGTCATTCTCGGTTACTCGCTTTGGCAGCGCCGCTACGGTGGCGACAAAAATATAATTAATCGCAACATCATTCTCGACGGCAACAGTTGGACCGTCGTCGGTGTGATGCCTCCGGGACTTTATCCCACGCGGCCCACGACTGCCGGGCGCATCGACTTTGACGAACGAGGTCAGGATTACTGGCGGCCGATGTCTTACATGGTGAACTTCGCCGCGCTTCGAGGCGCTCACTTTCTCGGCGTGCTGGCGAGACTGAAGCCCGAGGTCACAATCGATCAAGCACAAGCGGAGATGAATACGATCGGTGCGCGACTCGCGCAGGAGCACGCCGAAAACAAGGACGAGGGAATCATCGTCAGCCGGTTCATGAACGAGGTTGTGGGAGATGTCCGCCCGGCGCTCGTGACGTTGCTGGTGGCAGTCGGTTTGGTGTTGTTGATTGCGTGCGCAAACATCGCGGGCCTTTTGTTGGCCCAACACGCTGCGCGCACAAAGGAGATCGCGATTCGCGCCGCGCTCGGAGCTGGTCGTAAACGGCTCGTGTGGCAGTTCTTTGTCGAGGGACTGTTGCTGTCGTTGTGCGGCACGCTCGCGGGTCTTGCAGTGGCCCAACTGGGGTTGCAAGTGTTGTTGAAGTTTGTGCCGCCGCAGATGATTCCGCGGCTCGCGCAGGTTGGACTTGATTGGCGCGTGCTTGGTTTCACGCTGGTGCTGTCGCTCGTCACGTGTTTGCTATTTGGGTTGGTGCCTGCGTGGCAGGCGTCGAAACCGGATTTGCAAACAGCGCTGGAACAGAGTGGCCGCACGTCTGGACCAGGAGCCGCGCGTTTGCATTTCCGGCAGTTGCTGGTGGTGTTTCAAGTCAGTGTCGCGGTGATGCTGGTGATCGGTGCGGGATTGCTAATTAAGAGTTTCTGGTTGCTGCAAAAAGTCGATCCGGGTTTCAAGGCGGAACGAGTGTTGTCGGCCGGAATAACTTTGCCCGTATCGAAGTACAAAGAACCGCTCTTAATCAACAACTTCTTCAATCAGTTGAACGAACGTGTAGCGGCGGTGCCGGGTGTCGAATCGGTGGCGATTGCTTACGATCATCCGTTGCAGTCAAACTGGCTCGACTCATTTGAGATCGAAGGCCGCGTCAGCGATCCGGCTAATGCGGATTCGGCGAATTTCATGCCGGTCGGAGCTGACTACTTCAATACCGTTGGAGTACAGGCCGTCAGTGGACGAACGTTTACGCCGCAGGATGACGCCGATCATCCGGGCGTTGCGATCGTGAATGAAGCATTTGTTCGTCACTACTTTCCTAATGAGAATCCGCTTGGTCGCCGGATCCGTCCCGGGCCACCGGGGCGAGTCTGGAAACAGCAGAAGCTCACTTCTTTTGAGATTGTCGGCGTGGTTCGCGATGTAAAGTTCGACGGACTCGCTGTCGCGTCGGAGCCGGCGTATTACCTTCCGGCAACGCAGTCGCCGCTCAACGACATGACGATCCTCGTTCGCACGAAGTGCGATCCAGAGTCGATTGTCGCAGGACTGCGGCAGGCAGTCTGGTCCATAGATCCAAATCAACCGATTAGCAACGTCAACACGCTGGAACAGATCGTCTCTGAAAGCATCGCGCAGCCACGTCTCAACATGCTGTTGATGATGCTGTTTGGCGGACTCGCCTTGTTGCTCTCCGCGGTCGGCATCTACGGGCTGCTTTCTTACGCCGTAACGCAGCGTACGCAGGAGCTGGGTATTCGCATGGCGCTCGGCGCGAATGTCACTGATGTTTTGAAGCTTGTGTTGAAGCAGGGAATGCTCTTGGCTTTGGTTGGGGAAGCGATCGGTCTGGCCGGAGCTTTTGCACTAACGCGTTTGATGCGTGGACTGTTGTTTGGTGTGACCCCGACTGACACCACCATCTTCGCAGGCGTGGTCGCTGTGTTAACGCTCACTGCCTTGCTGGCTTGTTATCTGCCGGCACGACGGGCGACGAAAGTCGATCCATTGATCGCGCTCAGATACGAATAAAATGGACATTCTCATCCAGGACATTCGCTACGGCTTCAAGCAACTGTGGAAAAGCAAAGGTTTGACTGTTGTCGCGATCGTGTCGCTCGCGGTCGGCATCGGCGCAAACTCTGTGATCTTCAGTGTCGTCAACTCATTCCTGTTGAGGCCGCGTGCAGTGTTAGCGCCGGAGCAACTCGTTGAGATCTACACCGGCGATCGCAATCAGCCATACCACAGCAGTTCCTACCCCACCTACCAGGATTTTCGCGATCGCAACGAAGTGCTCAGCAGCCTTGCCGCTTACGGCATCTGGCAGTTCAAACTCGACGACGGCAATCAGGTCGAACAGGTGTGGGGTGAGCCCGTCAGTGGAAACTACTTCGACGTGCTTGGTGTTTCGGCTTTTAAGGGTCGCATGTTTCTGCCGGAGGAAGACGTTGCGCCGGGACGCAATCCGGTCGTCGTGATCGGCCACTCGCTCTGGCAACGGCGCTTCAACTCCGATCCGGATCTGATCGGCAAAACAATCACGCTTAACTATCAACCGATGACAGTCGTCGGTATCGTGCCGCCTCAATACAACGGCATGATGCGCGGGTTGGCGAGCGAGGTTTGGGTGCCGCTGGCAATGACGCCAGTGCTGGATCCGACGCGAGGCGAGCGCATCCTCACGAGCCGCGGTAATCGATGGCTGACGATGGTTGGCAGACTCAAACCCGAAACGACGCTCGCGCAGGCACGCGCGCGTTTTGACATGCTCACGCAGGAATTGCGCGCCGCGCATCCTGAAGAGTGGGCGCGTCCGCAACGCGAACTGTCTGCTTCCGTGATGCCGGAAAGTGAAACGCGCATTCATCCGCAAGCACGTGAGATGGCGTACGCGATCGCGGCGGCGCTGTTTGTAATCGTAAACCTCGTGCTGCTGATCGCGTGCATCAATCTCGCCAGCATGTTGTTGGCTCGCGCGGTTGGGCGGCGGAACGAGATCGCGGTGCGGCTGGCGTTAGGCGCGCGACGCTCGCGTATCGTTCGGCAACTGCTGACTGAAAGCGTGCTGTTGGCGCTGGTCGCCGGCGTCGCGGGATTGCTGCTCGCCGTTTGGTTGCTGAGTCTCGTGACGGCGTTCATGCCCGCGCTGCCGGAAGGTATACGCGTCGCGATCGATCTGAGTCTCGATTGGCGCGTGCTGGTTTACACGATGTCGTTTGCGACAGTGACTGGATTGTTGTTTGGACTCGTGCCCGCGTTGCACAGTTCAAAAGCAGAAGTGGGTTCAGTTTTGAAAGACGACTCGAGCCTGTTCAGTGGACGCTATCGCAAGTCGCGCGTTCGCATGTCGCTCGTGGTGGCCCAAGTGGCGTTTTCGTTATTGCTGTTGATTGGCGCTGGTTTGGTGTGGCGCAGTTTGGAAAAGATCAGACCAACGCGCGTCGGGTTCACGACTGACAACATTCTGCTCGCGCCGGTAACTCTGGATGAGACTCGTTACGATCGCGCCAGGACGCAGGAGTTTTATCGCAACCTTTCTGACCGCGTCGCTGCTTTGCCGGGTGTACAGACCGTCAGTCTGGTAGACGAGATACCCGGCGGCGTGCTGGGCGGCATTCGCCGCCGCACCGACGTCGAAGGTTACCAGCCACCACCCGGCGAAAGCCGCGAGATCGACGCGGCCCTCGCTGGACCACTTTATTTCACGAATATGAAGGTGCCGTTCGTGCAGGGACGCGACTTTGACGAGCGCGATCGCGACGGTGCGCCGTGTGTCGCGATCGTCAATGAAGCGTTTTCCACCAGGTACTTCGGCGGCGCGTCGTCACTGGGCAAACATCTCTCGAAATACAAGGGACGTTCAGAAGAGAAAGAGCAGTGTGAGATCGTCGGCGTGATTCGCGACAACGAGTGGCAGGTGGTGCATGACGCGCGTCCTTTTTTTGCTATGGCTTTGCAGCAATCGCAGCCGCGGCGTGTGATGCTCCTGGTCAATGCGACAACCGATGCAGCGAGTTTGGCGGTTCCGGTGCGGCAGGTGATTCGCGACCTCGACCGCTCGATCCCGGTGGCGGACGTGCAAACGCTGCCGCAGTTTTTCAACTTCATGCTTTATCCGTTTCGAGTTTTAGGCGCGATGATGGCGGCGTGTGGGCTGTTGGTGTTGCTGCTTGCGTCGGTCGGAATTTACGGCGTTGTTTCTTACTCGGTGGCACAGCGGACGCGTGAAGTCGGTATTCGCATTGCGCTCGGCGCGTCGCAGATCGACATCGTCAAACTGATCGTGCGGCACGGGATGTTGCTGGTGGTTTTGGGACTCGCTGCCGGACTGTTGTTGGCGCTGGTGTCGATGCGTGTTGTAGCAAGCGTAATCGCGGAAGCCGAAGTTTTGTTTGGCGTAAGCACGACTGATTCGTTGACGTTTGCCGGTGTGACGATCCTGCTCGCGCTGGTAGCGTTGCTGGCTTGTTATCTGCCGGCGCGGCGTGCGACGCGAGTCGATCCGGTAGTAGCGCTCAGGTACGAGTAAGAGGTTTTGACAGGATTACACGAGTTACAGGATTAAATCTTGTTAACCTTGTAAATCATGTCAACAAGAAGGAGAAACACATGTCCACATTGTGGCAAGACATCCGCTACGGCGTGCGAATGCTTTGGAAGAACC
>DATNJO010000956.1:0-5755 GCA_035603895.1 Pyrinomonadaceae bacterium | reverse complement strand
AGAAGGCGAGCAGCGACAGCACCACCCCACCGATCGCCCCCTCAATCAGCACCGCGCGAATGAATTCGGTCTCCGTCATAACGCTCCTACCTTACCAGATCGGCCTACTTTACTCAGTTCTACCTTGGACACTACGATGCTTTGGACAATAGAGTGTTGGTTAGGTAGAATGCCGATCGAGTTCCTCGTAATTGAAAAGAGCACGCCGGAAGCGTGCTCTGCGCACGTATGGGCCGATAGCTCAGTCGGTAGAGCAACTGGCTTTTAACCAGTGGGTCGCAGGTTCGAGTCCTGCTCGGCTCAAATTTCCACCAGAGGCAATTCGAAACAAAGCGCCAAATTCCGGCCTAAGTCACAACTTCGCCTTCAAAAACTCTTGACATTTATGGTTTCGAGAGCGTTGAAAGGGGGAAGCGACAGTGATCTCCGAGCACGAATCGTTATCAAGTGTCAGTCGTATCTTCTTCAACAATCACTGGTGGCACGATCTGGGATGGCTTTAGTACGGGCGGTAACTCGTCTTCCTGTTTGTAAAAGAGTTCGCCCTTGCTAACGACAAACTTAACTGGAATCTTTGGATTGTTAATGTCCTTGCCGCCAGACTCGTGCCACCGTTGCTCCCATAAGGTGAAGTATGGCTCTAAATCCTTCGGCGTCAACTTGTAGATTGCTCGTAATTCAATGCCATCATAAATCGCAAAGATCCAATCGACCTTTCGATACTTGTCCAAGATCGTCGGATTCAAATGATGGTGCGTTGAAAAGCTTTTCGTTAAAGCAATGTTGACTGACTTCAGCTCGTATTCGTTTCCATCAGCGTCTCTTGCGTCGTTACCTTCGCGCCCGGGGATATTAGTTAGATTCAGAATCAGCAAGACTTGAAGTAACTTGCCGCCGTTATCCTGGAAGATATCATCAATGCCATGTTTAGAAGCGAGTGCCTGATAGCGTCGAATGTGAGGAAAGATTTCATCCAGTGCTGCCTTATCCTCGTGAGGATTCATTTTGGCTTCCTTTCATCCAGCAGCACTTGGATAGTAGTACCGAGCGCATGAGCCAGTCGCTCCATGTTGTCAATCGTGATGTTTCTCTCGCCGCGCTCAACTGAGCCAATATAAGTTCTGTGAAGGTCTGCTAGTTCGGCTAGTGCTTCTTGAGAAAGACCACTGTTCTGCCTGAATCGTCGCAAATTTACGGCGAACAGTTTTCTAGCGGATGTGGTACTCTTTGGCACCCGGTAGGAATACTGCAATTGATGACTTTATATCTACAGACTATGAGTAGCACTTTGATATGAGCGATTACGCTGTAAAATCTCTTATCGATCAGAATCCGGCATACTTCACACAGCTAGGCGCGGCGTATTGCGGGGATTCAAGACAGTTATTAACGAAGATTCCCGATGGATCGATTAATTTGGTACTCACCAGTCCGCCGTTCGCCCTACAACGACAGAAGGAATATGGAAACAAATCACAAGACGCTTACGTTGACTGGCTGCTGGAATTCGCGAGGCTGGTCTATAACAAGTTAACTAAAGACGGTAGCTTTGTGCTCGACTTAGGTGGTGCGTACGAGCAAGGTGTACCAGTGCGTAGCTTATATAACTTTAGAGTACTTATTCGCCTATGTGATGAGCTTGGGTTTCGCTTAGCGGAGGATTTCTACTGGTTCAACCCTTCCAAGCTACCTAGCCCTATTGAATGGGTGAATAAGAGGAAACTACGAGCAAAGGATTCCGTTAACACGGTTTGGTGGCTGGCCAAGACTGATTTTCCAAAAGCGAATGTCTGCAATGTCCTTGCAGAGTACAGCACTAGAATGAAAGAGTTGTTAAAGGACCCAGACGGATTTTACACCCCGGCCCGTCGGCCTTCCGGCCACGACATAAGCAGAGGCTTCGCGAAAGATAACGGCGGGGCAATTCCGTCTAACCTTCTTCAAATACCAAACTCGGAGTCTAATGGTTGTTATCTTGCGGCGTGTAAGGCAGTCGGTGTTAAGCGCCATCCAGCCCGATTTCCTTCCAAGCTGCCTTCCTTTTTCATAAAACTCTTGACAGATGAACAAGATGTAGTACTCGACATCTTTGCGGGATCAAATACAACGGGCCACACGGCTGAACTGTTGGATCGTAGATGGATTAGTTTTGATGAGAACTTAGAGTATCTAGCATCATCTTGTTTTCGTTTCTTATCCAAGGTTTCTAGTGAGCCGGAGTTACGCAACAATTATCACAAGATACTTTCTGGTGAGACCGTCGATCTTGATTCATTGACGAATAGACAAGTTGTAACTCCGCGTCTACTCGGCCTCAGCAGCAAAGCGTGAATGTCGAAAATTACCCGTGTTGGGTGTTTTGTTTTTTGCGAGATGAAAGTCTTCCTAGCTTACTCAGTAGCACTATGGAAATGCCAACGACCAGCAAAATCTCACGAACGCTGAACAGGTATGGTCACCTCAAATCGGTTACGGATCGCCCGGAACTCGATATTGTGAAAATCGCTTTCTTTGGAGTAGCTATTGCGGCGTTAACTAGATTTCTGAGTTATGGAATCAATTCCGACCTTACAGACGCGTTCGCGTGGGCAAACATTAAGAAGTGGACATTAATACTCACATTGATGTTCGTCTCATCTGTGGCGCTAATGTATTTCTTTTTCTCACTCTTGAGACGAAGAAACCGCGAAACGACCGAGTTAAAAGCAAAAGTCGTCGAAGCCATTCATCAGGCACTCGACCAAAGCTCGTTTAATCCTCACTTGAACAAGCAAAATGAACGTACCAGATAGGCCACCGCAATTCGATTTTCAGGAAATTATTGATCGCGCCAGCAGAAGACTGCAAAACGCCGCCAAAATTCCATTCTCTGACCAGGCGTTTCAAGAGCTGAAAGAGCAAATCAGCGCCTATACAGAAGAACTCATCGACGAATCTGTAAAGAAAGCTAAGCAGCATCGAGCGGAAAGTGTGTCATCCGCCGACGTGCAACAGGCGGGTCAATATTTGGTCGCAAGGCCAAGTCACCGGCTTTACAGGCATGTGGGAACCTTTGGTGGCTTACTATTTGGGACTGCGTTATCAAGCATTGTATCCATGACCACAACGAATCAATACGGACTGACCGTAGTGGTCGTTACGTTTGGTCTCACGTTTATAGGAACCTTCTTCATTACCATTCACATGGCAAAAGATTAGCTAACTTCAGGCCGCAATTCTCACTTCTCAATCCCGATTTTCTTCAGCAGCACCGTGAACCGCGCATCCGATCGCAGCGGATCCACTTTTGGATCGACCTTCAGGGTCAGGAGGGCCTCTTCGCGGCGGTCGTAGCTGTCTTCAAGATACTTGAAAGCAATGTCATTCTCGCCTAACGCCGCATGGACCAACGCCAATCCACGATGCAGTTGATCCGTCACCAGTTTGTCTTGTTGCAAGCTGTCGATGAGCCTTCTCGCCTCTTCTGCCTGTCCTGACACCGCGTAGAGTTGCGCGAGGGTGATTGCGGTTTCGACCTTGTTACCAGTGAGGCTGCCCCACTTTTCATTCTCGATCAATGCATCGTCAAACTCTCCCTTACCTTGATACGCGAGTGAGAGGAGACGATGCGCCGCAGCATAAGTCGGATCCAGCTCCAACGTTTTAACCGCCATCTCTACAGCCTCGTCGTATTGCCGGTTGTAATAGTGAGTCAATCCTTTGTCCTTGAGTATTGCCTGTGAAACCGGGTCCAACTCCGCCGCATGTGAAATCATTTGGATAGACTCTTCAAGCCTGCCCATGTTCAGCAACCACTGGGAATACCAATGGTGCGCGGTGGGATAGTTTGGATTCAATTCGAGCGCCAGCTTGAACTCCTTCTCGGAATTGGTCCAATCCCACTCGCTCAACATCAAGATACTGGCCAGCGACGTGTGCACTTCCGCCAGACGATTGTCAATTTCCAATGCTTTGTTAACCGCCGCTTTGGCCTTCGGATATAACTCTTTGCGTGGAATATTTCCGTACTCGCCTAACAAACTGTACGAGTCGGCAATTCCCGCCCACGCCACCGCGTATTGCGGATCTCTTTCAATCGCCTGTTCGAAATACTTGATGGCAGTCTTTAGTCCTTCTTCGCTTCTCTTGTTCCAGAAGAAACGGCCCTGGAGATAAAGTTGATAAGCCCCGGTGTTTTCCGTGGGACGTTTCTTGAGATTTTGCTTTTCATCGGGCGACAGCCGAATTTGCAGCGCTTGAGCGATTTCCGACGCCACCCTTTCCTGAATGTCAAAAATATCTTTCATCGTGCCGCGATAGGTCTCGGCCCAGATATACTCGTCGCGAAACGCGTCAACAAGTTGGGCCGTGATCCGCAGATCGCTTCCGAATCGCCGCACACTTCCTTCCAATAGATACTGCACGCCAAGATCGTTCGCGGTTTGCTGATGGGTTTTCCCTTCTCTCGCATAGCGCATAGCCGAGCCGCGTGTGATCACTTTCAGCATTTGCAATTTGGAAAGATTCATTATGATCTCTTCCGTCAAACCCTCGCTGAAGTACTCGTTATCCTTTTCAGCACTGAGGTTGGCGAACGGCAAGACTGCTATCGAACTAAGAAACGCAGACGGCTGAATTTGGGAAACTCGCTCGCCTTCGCCACTGCGAATGATTTCAGCTTCCACCAGCAATCGAGTGTGCAACTGCTGTAGATCATTCAACAGATCTTTCGCCGACTGGTAACGCTCGTCTCTATCCTTGCGAAGTGTTTTGACGATGATTCGCTCGAGTTCGGCAGGCGTGTCCCTGCGATGGGCCAGGATCGAGACAGGTTCTCGATAAATAATGTTCGCCAGCACGTCGGTCATCGTCTCGCCCTGAAATGCTTGTTGGTTAGTCAGCATTTCATAAAGCACGCAACCAAAACTCCAGATGTCCGTTCGCGCATCCATCTCCTGACCGCGGGCTTGTTCGGGTGACATGTAGGCAGTCGTTCCCATGATCACGCCCGCGCTGGTTCTGACCTGCATTTTGGTTACGCCTTCGCTATCGACTTCTGAACTATCACGAGCAGTCAATTTCAAAAGCCCGAAATCAAGGACTTTTGCAATACCGTCGTAGCGAACCATGATGTTGTCGGGTTTGATGTCGCGATGAACGATGCCTGCGCGATGTGCTGCATCCAGCGCTGAGACTACCTGTAGAGCGATCTCAAGTGTTGACTTGAGACTCAGCGATTCAGTTTCAAGCCGCGACTTGAGAGTCTCGCCGTCGATCAATTCCGTAGCTATGAAATGCAGACCGTCAATCTCACCGATTTCGTGAATCGTGATGATGTTCGGATGATTCAGGGCAGACGCCGATTTTGCTTCACGTACAAAGCGGCTCATCCGATCGTTATCTTCAGCAAGGTTTGGTGGCAGGATTTTCAACGCCACTCGGCGATCGAGTTTCGTGTCTTGAGCTAAATACACCTCGCCCATTCCGCCCGTACCAAGTTGCGAGCGGATTTCGTAACGTCCGAGTTTTGTGCCAGCAGCAAGCGTCATAAAGACTCGCCAAGAGTAACTGTGGCAGAACTCTTCGGCAACTTTCGAACGAAGGAAATGGCGACCGCCAAATCGCTAGCCGGCACCGGTTTTCTTTTCAGGTTGTGGTGGGTAATGGATCTCCGAAGCAGAAGGTCTTCAATTAACTCCTCGTCCGGTTTTCTGTTGTAACTCGTAGATTTCTTTGAGGCTTCCGCCCTGGAGTGCAGGAAGTTTCTTCATCAGTT
>DATNJO010000955.1:0-2707 GCA_035603895.1 Pyrinomonadaceae bacterium | reverse complement strand
GTTTCATCCTGGATCGCTTCCAGTTCAGCCGAGAAGAACTCGATAATCTTGCCGCACTCCGAACAGATCATGTGATCGTGATGCTGATGTTTGTAGTTGTGTTCGTAGTGGGTGCGTCCATCGCCGAAGCGCACTTCGCGCGCGAGTCCGGCTTCGGTAAGGATTTTGAGCGTGCGATAGACGGTTGTCTGGCCGACTGTTGGATCCTCTTTCTTGACTAACTGATACAGATCTTCGTTGGAGAGATGTTGTTCGGTGCGGAGGAAAACGTCGAGAATGAGTGCGCGTTGGGAGGTACGCTTGAGTCCTTTTTTCTGGATGTGCTTAAGAAAAACTTCCTGCTCTTCGGTCATCTCTTCGGTCATAGCTTGATAATTCCCGGATGCTTTGTGAGGGAAATAGTAGCATCTGAGTGCTTGAGAGTGAAGAATCCTCACCGGCGCCCATCAATTCCGATCTCCGTTTCCAGCGTTAGTCCATACACGAAAAGAGTGTATTAACCCGAACATCGGAGTGATCTCCACCACTTCGCCAGCTTCGAAGCATTCAGCGGCCTGCTCTAATTGTTTCTCTACTGACCATACGGGCAGGGGCCAATCAATCTCCACCTGATTGAGACCAGGTTGAACCAATCCCGCCGGAGTGGAGAAAGTTGACGTCGTCCAGCGGTCGGTTGCAGGTACGTCGGCCACATGACTCCCATTCACGCGTAAAGCGATTGTTTGTTCCGAGCTCAACGCGGGCACTTTCATAGTGAGTGCGAAACTCAACGACTCAGGTGTAGCACACACTAGTGGAAAGGTTGTGTTTCTTGCCGTCGCTTTGAAGAACCCCGGCCTGTGGTCGACCAACGACCGGGCAAAAGATCCGGTCGAATAGAGGTTATGGACCAGGTTCACAGCCTTATCCTTAACGCCGTGCTCTTTAATAATCAGATCCGTCACCGAAGCTTGAGTGGGAATACCAAACTCTTCCAATCCCTCGCTAATAGCCGCGATCAGCTTTGTGTTTAGGAATTTGTCGCGTATTGAGTCGTTGTAGAACCCGGTGATCGCAGCCATGTTCTGAAATTCGAAGAGCTGGTCGTAGCTGCGGCACAAACTCGTCGGCACACGCCGAATATGAATCTCCAAAAAGAGCTGCATCATGCGCGCAATGCCACGATCGTACTCGAGTGCCTTGCGTATCTGATACCGAAGCAGTTCGATTCCCTGCCCCCAGTTACCGCTATGCACAGCCGCCAGAAAGTGTGCTCCCGCATTCACGTTGTTGCCGACTTTCAGATCAACCTCAGCTAACTCTTTACGTGACTTGGGTGGCAACTTAAGTAGTGGCAACACGGTCTCAGCAATAATAGCCATCGCGACCCTGATGCCCTCGAGCGTGAGATGGCAGTAATCAAGAAATAGCCGGCGGTCTGCGGGGTCGCCACCAAGATGCGCGGTGAACTCGTGTGGAAGATCCACGAGATGAATGCCGTGAGCAGCGGCTCCTTCACGGATCGTTTGCTGTATCACGGAAAAGCATCGCGGAGTTTGCCTGAAAGGCCAGCAAACACTTGCGTCGCGGGCCATCTGAAGAAACGTCTTTGCTGCTTCACGATCTCCACGTTTCTGACTGACCTCGGCCAGGATGTTGGGACCAGCCGCCGTGGTGCCCTGGTCCAGTTGCATCAGGCGCTCTCCCAGAGGTTCGGCTTTCTCCCAGTCGTCGCCTTCTAGTAGTTGCTCAGCTTCGGATCGCGTGCGAATCCATTCCTCAGTTTCTTCACTGGTAAGCAAAGGTGGACTGTCACAGTCAGTCCGCCAATCACCGAGATTAAACTCGGGCAACACAAATACGACTGGAATACCTCGCTGCTGAACGATCTCTTCGAGCAAGCGAAGTGTCTGCCTGGCGTTAGAGGCCAGAAACGACTCACACGACTCTTTAACGGCGCGCCAGGAACCGGCTTCTCGCAATGCCGACATCATGTCGAGGAGTTGCTCGTCAGACGGGTTAGGCAACACACTCCAATTGTTACCAGCGAATACGACAAGCGCGTCGGGTTCGAGGTGCAGCGCCTCACTAATCAGCTTGTTCAATGGTGCGTGAGTCAGATCGGAACGAGCCAAATCCACGAGCTCGATTTTTCCAGGTCCACATGCAGCATTCATTATCCGCTGCAACGCCAGCGCCGGATTGAACTGCGGATCGAAGAGCATGCCTCGCGCCACCGACTCGCCCACCAGCACAACGCGACGGCCCGGGCCTTTCGGAGGGATCTTCGGCACGTTGGCCCAAAGGTGTGCGGCCTCGCCGGTAGCCACTCGCACAAAAGAGCGCCCGTTAGCTTCGTCCACTGCTTCCCATGTTCCGACGCGAAGCTTCGCAGTCGTGTCGGCAGGTTTGCCTGGTTTCGGCAGCCCGGTCTCGGGGTTGGCTTTGTTTGGAGTGCCAGATAGTTGAGTCACAAGTCTGAGGATGCGTTCACCTTCCTCTGACTCGAACAACTCCGCGAGGCGGCCAGCCATTGTTCTGAATTGCCGGTGGTTATAGTTCATAGCCATTAGAAGAGTGTGTAGGTTTTGTAAGTAATCGCGTCCGGGCGAGCTTCCGCGGGCCGGCGCAGTAGCAGCTCGCCAGTCATGGTGATCGCTGAACGATCGAAGATGAAGTCTTCGAGCACGAGCGCATCCAGGCCGGAGCGAATGAAACAGATGAGCGC
>DATNJO010000954.1:0-4227 GCA_035603895.1 Pyrinomonadaceae bacterium | reverse complement strand
AGAATGCTTTTGTCTTCGGTGAAATTATCGTCGCTCAGAGTGATCGACGGCGTCTTGATGTCTTCGTCTTTGGTTTCCTTCTTTTCGCCCGTTTCAGGAACCGGAGTGAGCGGGATGTTGTAAGCGAGACCGGCGATACCGAAGTAAGTCTTGTCAGGATTGACAAGGTTGGCCTGAGATGCGAGCGAGAGCGCGATGCGAGGTTCGCGATCGGTTTTTGGTTTCAGGCCCTTAATCCAAAGCGGGAAGCCGTCGAGTTCATCGAGCAGACGATTGAGAATGTTCCACACACTCACGCCTGAAGCGATCTTGAACGAGTATTCAAACTCGCCGCCGCCACCTTGTTTGCCGGAAACAAAGCCGAGCGACTCGAGCAAACTGCCGAGTTTGCGTTGAGTGGAATGTGGCCCTTCGACGTTTTTCTTCGGCGGCTTCCAGTCTTTGATGTTCTGGAGTAGGCGAAGTTGATCGTCGAAGTCGCGCTTTGACTCCCCGAGATCGGTTTTGATCTCGTCGCGTTTCTTTTGCTTGAGAATGATGTCGCCGATGCCGGATGGATCGGAGACTGGTGCAATCAGCAACGGGCCAATCGGCGAATTGAGCAGATCGCTGACTCCCGGCTTTTCGACATAGTCTTTGAGGAAGTCTTTCCAGCCGCCAAACTTTTCCCAATCACCAATTTTCGGACCGTCCTTGATCTTCTTCTGCATCTGGATCTCGGGCGTGCCGAAAGTGGTGATGAAATCTTCAGGCTTGCTCTTTTCGGGTGAGCGCCAGCTTGTAGTGAAAGGGATGCGGAAATTGAACCGCATCGCGATCAGTTCTTTGTTGTTTTCATCGCGTCCGATCGGCGCGTCGTTTGACTTGCGGATCACAATACCGGCGGACATCGATCGCGCGTTTGCGAAAGTCGCCTCGGGCGGATGACTCGAACTCGGCAACACGTAAAACGGAACAAAGAATTCCACGTCGGCTTGTAACGCTTCCTGTGAAGTCAACCAGACGCTCGCGCTGCGTCTCATGCCGGCGCCAAACGTGAACACTTGTTTGCCATCAAGTTGACGTTTCGCGAGGCCGACTGTAAGTGCCGAGAAAAGATGACGTTCGAGATTGTTTTTCGTTTTGAGTAATTCGCTGATCTCGTTGGTCATGCCCGCCATTCCCGGCTTGAACTCTTTCGAGAGCAGGTCCATCGAAAAGAGCAGCGGTTCGGAGATCGCAGTGAACACATTTTTGTTATCGCCGATTCCGCCGAGGAGTGTCGCGATCAGCCAATCGCGAAATTTGACTTTGTCCCACGCGGCTTTTGGATCTCTTAACCAAAGCGGATTCGACTGCGACTCGCGCAGCGTGCGTACTTCCTTTGTCGTTGGTTCGTTCAGGTAATAGTCTTCGCCTGAATCAGCGGTTGTGTCCGGATTTTTTATTAACTGGAGACCGGCGATAAGCAGAAGTAGATCAGTTGTCGTCGGTGGCTGGGAGTCGGCCATCAATACACCTCGATCGGAAACGGATATAGAAGGAACTAACAGCGAGGGTAGACTGTTTGTACTGCTTTAGAATGTATTGGGAAAAACGACACCGTGTGGCGTCAGGCGGTGGAGTATATGAGGATCATTGGATTGGGGCAAGAGGGTTGTTAAAAAAAGGGCCGAGCCGCCCCTGTTGACTCGGCCCCAATTGAGGTGTCAGGTGCCCCTTCGCGCGTCTCACACCCAGCCACCTCCAGCCAACCAAACGGAATCGTTAATTTCCGCTCGTTCCCACTTGTCCGGAAATACCCTTGTTGACCATTAGTCTGATCTCAACACGTCTGTTCTTCGCGCGGCCGGCCTTGGTTTTATTTTCCGCGACGGGTTCCAACTGTCCGTAGCCGAACGGTTGCACCAGACGGTTCAATGGCATCTTGTACTTATTGACGATGTAGTAGATGACGGCGTTCGCGCGTCGTTCGCTCAAATCGATGTTGCGTTGCGAACTGCCGGTTGAATCCGCGTAGCCGATCACGGCCATGACCCAGCCCTTCGTGTTCTGCGTCTTCACCCAGACCGCGGCTTCGTCAATCGTAGATTTCGCTTTTGGACCGAGCTTCGAACTGCCGGTCGCGAATTGGACGGTGATCGTTTTAATCGGATCGAAGTCGTCCAGACCGTTGATCCGGTTGTTGGCGTAGTCCGCGGTCTGTTGCGCTTTCTTCGCTGACTCGGCGGCTGCATCTGCTGCAGCTTGAGCTTGTGTTGTTAGCGCGCGGTTTTCCTCGATCTGACCGGCGAGCATTTCCTGTTGCTTTTGTTGTTCTGCCAGCTTCGAGTTCAACTCGGCTTCGGCGGGATCGAGCGTCGCTTTGAGTGCTTGTGCGGTTCGGAGATCCTGTTCGTCGAAGCGAATCTTCTCGGCGATAATTGCGCCATCGGCGTTTCTGGTGCCGTCTACTTCGAGACGCAGTCCGCGGAGGATGTAGCTTGCGCCGTACTCCTTCGAGCCGCGGAAAACGCCGCGTTTGTGACTCTTTACTTCAGTGTCGGCGGTAAGAATGACTGTTGTCAGCGGTCCGCCCTGGGTCTCGCTCATGGTGAAAGAGTCTGAGTCGCGTTTTACGACCACGCCTTTGAATTTCTTGACGGTTTCATCAAACGCAGTGCGAGTTGTCGTTGGATTAGTCGTCGTTCCGGCGGCGAACGCGTTTCCGGCGCTTACCAGCACAAGAACGAAAGCGACTCTCACTACTTTTAACGATGTGATTCTGCTGTAACTCATGTGTGCGCTCCTTTGAATGGTTAAGCAAGAGTCAGCCTTCTACTTTCGAGCAATGCAGTTCACCGCGCTAAGGGGTTTCTGCGCTTGCCAGCCCTGGGACTGACTTGTTGTTTTCAGCAAAGGAATCCTAGTGATGAAGGCGGGGTCTTAATACTGTCAATTCTTACAGTGGGAGAAATGCGGTTCAACATTGATGGACTTACTCGGAATACGCAAACCTTGCGACAACTACCGTGACGTTGTCGGTGCCGCCGCCCGCGAGCGCCAGGTCGACTAAAGCCTGGCAGGCGCTCTGCGCGGACGCGGCGTCTTGCAGGACGTGGGCGATGGTTGAGTCTTCGACTGTTTCGGTCAGTCCATCGGTACAGAGCAGTAACTGATCGCCGCGTTCCAGTTTGAAGCGTTGTACTTGAGGCTCAACTTCCTGCCCGAGAGAACCAACGGCGGCGGTCAACACGTGACGCATCGATCGAGAAGCGGGATCGTCCGGGTCGGCAACGCCCGCGTCGATCAGTGCTTGTGCGAGCGTATGGTCCGTCGTCAATTGTTTGAGCGTGGATCCATGCAACAGGTATGCGCGTGAATCACCCACGTGACCGACGAGCAGATCGCTTCCCAGTACAGCGGCCACGGTTAGGGTCGTACCCATGCCTTGTAAGGTGTAATCGTGGTCGGCTTCTCGTCTCACTGCGCTGTCGATCTGAAGAAAGCGGTCGGTCATTCGATCCAGCACGGTGTTAACGTCTTTTTGTTGTTTCAGCGACAGAACCCAGTCAGACGTGTCGACTACCAGTTCAACCAACTTGCTCAGCGCCAAACGGCTCGCGATTTCACCTCCTGCCATACCTCCCATGCCATCGGCCACTAACATCCCGTAGCCGGTAACGGTGTAACTCTGCTCCAGCAGCTCATCGTCGAGATTGGTGATGAGGTTTTCCAGCGAGCGTCCGAACCGGCACACCAGGTAACTGTCTTCATTGTTTTCTCTGACATGGCCCTGATGGGAAAGTGCGCCGAGATCGACATGCGCGTCCGTCCGTGCTTCGTTTAAGTGTCCATCCTGGCTGAGTTGGTTTTGCAGGTTCATCTGTTTGTGCCCCTTGAAGTTCCCACGGTTGGCCCACCGGATGACAACGGTTGGTTGACGAGACGGCAAGTGGTGGCAACGCAATGGAAGATTCTAGGTTTACTGGCAGCTTCGACGTACTGGCAAAACTTACAGGGTCGTGACTGTGCACAACCGATCGAAATCCCCGCCAACTTCTGCGGCGACAATCCCACCGACGCAGTCGGTGGTGTGTTCAGACTTGGCCTACAACCGCCAACTTCTGCGGCGACAATCCCACCAACGCAGTCGGTGGTGTGTTCAGACTTGGCCTACGACCGCCAACTTCTGCGGCGACAATCCCACCGACGCAGTCGGTGGTGTGTTCAGACTTGGCCTACAACCGCCAACTTCTGCGGCGACAA
>DATNJO010000953.1:0-8436 GCA_035603895.1 Pyrinomonadaceae bacterium | reverse complement strand
GAAACCGCCGCGTTTGACACGTATCTGAATCTTGTGGAGCTGGCGTTTGAATGTTTCGGTTGCAGGCCGGTAACCGATCAAGTAGTAGCCGTTTTGATCCTCGAGCACGCGATCGACGCCGAAGTCGTTCGTGTTGCGAATCACAAAACCGCCGGTCTCCTTCGCCAGCAACTCCGCGCCGTCGAAGTTCTTTTGCAACTCGGCGGAACGGGTGTTCATCAATCGCGATAAAGGATTGTTGTTGGGCTGCGTTGTGTCCACCCCGCCTCTGCCGAGCACCATCGTTTGCGGGGGAAACCCCAGTTCGTCTGAAGGCTGTACTCCAGTCGTCTGGAGTCGTTGCGAACTGACGCCGTAGATCACGACCGACGAACGGATCGCTTGTTCCGCGAGTCCGTGAAGACCGTCGTTGAAAACGGTCGACTGCGTCCAAACGTCGATCAGGTTTGCATAGTCCATGACCGGACGTTTGAAACCGAAATCCGCGGGAGCATTTTCCTGACGCTCCATCGGCAAATTATCAGAGACGAGCAGCAGCGATTTGCGTCCCGGGAGATCTTGCATGCCGCGCAGGATGAAACGAATCGCGCTGAGAGAATAGTTAACTGAATTGCCGGTCGAGCATGGATTGGATTCGTTCGCGGTGGTTTGTCTTTGCACCTGACTGCTTCCGGGCGAACGATCGGGAAGCACGCGGCCGCGCATCTCCGCTTCCGGCGGCACCATCGTGGTCAGCGATCGTTCGGGCGAGAGCACACTCGTGCCGACGCGGCTGCACGGGTTCCATTTCAGCTCGGCGATAGCACTCGCCAGAACGCGCGGGTCGGTCGTGAACTGTTGCAGCGCGCCGACCTCGCCACCCGTGCGAACGATCGCGACGAGATCGTTTGGACGTAGACTTTCGCTGACGAACTTTCGCAGATACTGGCGCAGGTTCGCCATGCTTTCGAACGACATGCCGAGGTCGTCGACGACGATCGCGACCGTGCGTCTTACTTCGGATGGGATTGGCGGCGCTGGCGCAGTTAGCCCGGAAGGTGTTGTAGGCGTCGGTTTAGGGGGAGAGGGATTTACGGAAATAAAGGCAAAATTTGTGATCTGCTGAAGGCGGCCGTCTTCGCGTATTTCGAAGTCTTCGAGTTTTAGATCGTGGACTTGTTTGCCGTTTTTGCTAACCACGACGTCAATCTGGACGAGGTTGGTCGAGATGCGCACGACATCCTGCGGCTCCTGCGCGTGAACCGCGAGCGCGAGCATTAACAGGAAGGCGAGGCTCCTCATGCGCCACAGACTAACACGGATCACAACGGACAGAACTGTCAATCCGTGTTTGTCTGTGGCCCTATTGCCAGCCGCCACCCAAAGCTTTGTAGAGCTGGACCAGCGACAAAAGTTCGTCGCGTTTGGTCAGGGTGAGATTGCGTTCGGCGTCAAACAGGTCGCGATCGGCGTCGAGGGCGTTCAGGAGTGTGTCGACACCGCCCTGGTAGCGCAGATAAGCGAGACGCACGCGATCGTGCAACGTGTTCACGAGCAGTTCCTGCTGCACGCGAATCTCCTTCACTTTGCGATACTGCACGAGCGCATCCGAAACCTCGCGAAACGAGGTTTGAATCGTCTGTTCGTACTGCACGACCGCGAGTTCCTGCTGCGCGCGTGCAAATCTCACGTTTGATTTGAGCCGTCCGCCGGTGAAGATCGGCTGCGTGATCTGCGGTATGAAGGTCCATGCTCCACTTGGGCCACTGAAGAGACTGGAAAGTTGATTACTTTGAAAACCCAGCACCCCGGTCAAACTGATCGTCGGGAAGTAAGCTCTGCGCGCAGCGGTGACGAGCGCCTTTTGCGCCAGAAGATTCTGTTCGGCAGCGCGAATGTCCGGCCGGCGTTCGAGCAGCGCTGAAGGCAGACCCGCGGGAACAGCGGGTAATTCCTGTTGTTCGTTTAAAGGCTTGCCACGCGTGATCGGCGCCGGGTTGTCGCCCAACAGAAGGTTGATCTGGTTTTCTGTTTGTTCGATCAGACGTTCGGTGTCGGGAACGGTTTGCGATGCCTGGTAGACGAGCTCCTCAGCCTGTCGCACATCAAGCAACGTCGCCAGACCCCCTTGTTGGCGCGCGCGAATCAAGTTCAACGAGTTTTCGCGCGTCGCAAGCGTGCGCTTCGCGATGTCGAGCTCGCTGTCGAGTTCCAGCAGTGCAAAATAACCGGTCGCGACGTCGCTCACGACCGTGGTCATCACCGTATTTCGATCTTCCTCAGTGGCGCGCAGTTCCGCACGTGCTGCTCTTGTTTCCGCGCGGCGCCGGCCGAAAATGTCCAACTCAAAAGTCAGCAGGTTCAAAAACATGCTGCCGATGCTGCGGGTTTGTCCGCCCACGCCGGGAATGATTTGTCCGTTTCTCGACGTGCGCGAACTCGTCAGATCGGCGCCGGCTTCAAACTGCGGCAACTGATTTGAACGCGCGAGTCCGAGATTCGCGCGCGCAGCGTTGATACGCGCGACGGCCGAGCGCAGATCGTAATTGCGTCCCTGCGCGCGAGTGATGAGTTTCTGGAGTTCCGGGTCTTTGAAAACTTCAAACCACTTCAGATCGCCAATCGATTCCGCACTAACGGCTCCGGCAGCATCCGCTCCCCTAAACTGATTCGGTGCTTGCGGCGTTTGCGCCCTCGCGGAAGAAAGTGGCGATAAACAAACGATCAAGAGAACAGCGGTTGCTGCCGAGGCGGCAGAACGTTTGCCTAGTCGCGCTGTCAGCTTTTCGATCAGGTAGAAGGAAACTGGAATTACAAAAATCGCGATTCCGGTCGCCGCTAACATGCCTACAATCACGACCGTCCCGAGAATGCGCCGCGACGCGCCTCCCGATCCGGTTGCAAACCACAACGGCATACAACCAAGAATGAATGCAAACGACGTCATCAAGATCGGACGTAAACGCAACCGAGCGCCTTCGAGCGCAGCGTCAGCAATGCTTCGTCCCTTCTCTAACTCAGCTTTCGCAAACTCGACGATCAGGATCGCGTTCTTCGCAGCAAGACCAATCAGCACGATCAACCCGATCTGCGCGTAAACGTCGAGGTCGTATTTGCGCAACAGCAAACCGATGAACGCGCCGAAGATCGCGATTGGCACCGTCATCAAAACCGAAAACGGCAGCGACCAGCTTTCGTAAAGCGCGGCCAGAATCAGAAACACCAGCACCAGCGACAGTCCAAAGATCGCGAGTGCCGTTCCCGACGCCGCCCGTTCCTGATAGGAAAGGTCGGCCCAGTCGTAACCCATCTCCGGCGGCAACGTTTCGCGCGCGACTTCCTCGAGGGCAGTCATCGCCTGGCCCGAGCTGTAACCCGGCGCCGCCGAACCGATAACTTGCGCCGCGCGATAGACGTTGAAACGGTTCGTGTATTCCGGACCATTGATTCGCCTCGTCGTCAGCAGCGACGAAAGCGGGACCATCGTCTGATCGTTGTTGCGGACGTAAAACTGCTTGATGCTGTTTTCGTCGAGCCGGTCCTCGCCTTCAGCTTGCAGAAACACGCGCCACTGCCGCCCGAAGCGATTGAACTGATTCAGAAACAGACCGCCGAGATACGCCTGCATCGTTTGATACACGTCTCTGACGGCCACGCCCTGCTTCAACACCTTGTCGCGATCGACGTCTGCATAAACCTGCGGCACTGACGCTGAAAACGGTGAAACAACACCCGCCAACTCCGGCCGTTTGCGCGCGGCTTCGAGAAACTTCTGCAAGTTTTGATCGAGAAAGTCGATCGAGCCGCCGCTACGATCCTGAAGCCAGAAGGAGAAACCGCCGGAACTGCCGAGTCCGGGAATCGACGGCGGCATGAACGTGAAGGCCGCGGCTTCAGGAATCTCTTTCGCCATGCGGCCATTCAGCTTGTCCAAAATAGCGCGTGCCTGAAGTTCGGCCGAGGTGCGCTCGTGCCACGGCTTCAACGCCACGAAGAAGAAGCCGTTGTAACTTGCAGACACGCGGTTCAACAGACTGAAACCGCCGATTGCGTTGTAATACTCGACGCCATCAGTCTGGGAAAGAATCGATTCAACTTTCTTACAAACGTCGTTTGTTCGTTCGAGCGAAGCGGCGGGCGGAAGCTGCACGTTTAGAAACATGTAGCCGTAGTCTTCTTCGGGAAGAAAACTCGTCGGCAGTTGGCGCACGACAATAACGTCGACGACCGCGAACGCAATCAGAATCACTGCACCGATCACCGCTTTGCGGACGAGAACGCCGCTCCAGTTCACGTAACCGTGCGTCGCACGTTCGAAGACACGATTGAAACCTGCGAAGAACCGGCCGAGCAGGCCCTTTGTTTCGCGGCGCGGCTTCAGCAACAACGCGGACAGCGCCGGTGACAACGTCAACGCGTTGAACGCCGAGATGAGAACCGAGATCGCGATCGTCACGGCGAACTGTTTGTTCAATCGGCCCTGGATGCCGCTCACAAACGCGATCGGAATGAACACGGAAGCGAGAATCAACGCGATGCTGATCACCGGCCCGGAAACTTCGCGCATCGCTTGCAGCGTCGCATCGCGCGGAGTCATGCCGTCTTCGATGTGTTTCTCGACGGCCTCTACCACCACGATCGCATCGTCAACCACGAGGCCGATCGCCAGCACAAGTCCGAATAATGAAAGCGTGTTGATTGAAAAACCGAGTAACGGAAAGACGGCAAACGTGCCGATCAAAGACACGGGCACGGCGATCATCGGAATCAGCGTCGCACGCCAGTTCTGTAAGAACAGAAACACGACGAGCAGCACGAGTACGATCGCGATCACGAGCGTCTCGACGATCTCGCGAATACCCTCAGTGACCGGCAGCGTCGTGTCTAATGAAATTTTGTAATCGAGATCGGCGGGAAAGCGTTGTTTCAGATCCGCGATCGTTTTCTTCACGCCGTCAGCAACAGCGAGCGCGTTGGAACCGGGCGTTTGAAAGACGGCGATAATACTTCCCGGTTGGCCGTTGAAACGCGTGAACTGTTGATAATTCAACGCGCCGAGTTCGATGCGCGCGACGTCCTGCAAACGCACCACCGAACCATCAGGATTCGACCGCACGACCACTTGGCCAAACTCTTCCGGCGTTTGCAAACGGCCTTGCGCGCGAATCGTGTACGTCTTTTCTTTGCCGGTTGGCGCCGGCTCCGCACCAAACTGTCCCGACGGATTCACCGTGCTCTGCTGTTGCACCGCGGTAACGAGATCGGGAACGGTCAACCCGAGTTTTCCCAGCACGTTCGGTTTAACCCAGATGCGCATCGCGTAGTCGCTCGCGCCAAACAATCGCACCTCGCCGACGCCCGGCACGCGATACAGCGCGTCGTTGATGTTGATGTTTGCGTAGTTGGCGAGAAACAGCGAGTCGTAAGTTTTGTTTGGCGAGTAAAGCGAGATCACCAGCATCGGCAATCCCGTCGACTTGCGCATCGTCAAACCAAACTGGTTGACGTCGGTCGGCAGGTTTGGCTGCGCCTGCGCGACGCGGTTCTGCACGTTGACCTGATCGATGTTGGGATCGGTGTCGACGTCGAACGTGACGGTCAACGCCATCGTGCCGTCGTTCGCGTTCGTGGACTGCATGTAGAGCATGTTGTCCACGCCGTTCATCTGCTGTTCGAGCGGCGTCGCGACTGACTGTTCGATGGTGACGGCGTCAGCGCCGGTGTAGGTGGTTGAAACTATGATTTGCGGTGGAATGATGTCGGGAAACTGCGCCACCGGCAGCACTCGCATCGCAACCAAACCAACCAGGACTGTAATGATGGCGATAACTATCGCCACAATGGGTCGATCTATAAAGATCCGGGAAATCATTTGCTTATTGGCTTTACTACCACTCCAGGCCGCACCTTCTGCGTGCCCTCGACAACAACGCGCTCGCCCGCTTTCAATCCGTCGTTGATGATCCAGTTCTGATCGACTTTTTCGCCGACCTTGACTGGACGAAGTGTCACTTTGTTGTCGTCGCCGACCACGGCGACCTGGTAACTACCCTGCAACTCAGATACTGCACGTTGCGGCACCAGCAACGCGTCGTCGCGCGTGCTCGTCACTGCACGTATGCGGCCAAACTGTCCCGGACGCAGTAAATTGCCGGGATTCTGAAAAACTCCCGCGAGTCGAATCGCACCGGTCTTGGGATCAACTTGCCGGTCCGCGAACAAGAAACTGCCTTTTTGCGGGAACGTCGTGCCGTCGGACAAAACCAGCTCCAACTCGAGTTGAACTACGCTCGCGCCGGGCTTTGCGTCGATCAGGTTTCGCTTCGTGAACTCGAGATACTCCTGCTCGTTCAACGTGAAATAGACCTTGATCGGATCGACAGTGGAAACGGTCGTTAACGGACCGCTCGTGGGACTGAGCAAATTTCCGACTTGCGCCTGTGCGATGCCCGCGATGCCATCGATCGGCGCCAGGATTCGCGTAAAGCCGAGATTGAGCCTGGCAGTTTCGGCAGCGGCTTTCGCGTTCTCAACCTGACCTTTCGCGGTCGCGACAGCCGCTTTGGCCGTTCCGACCTGCGCCGTCGCCACGCGCAACTGCGAACGCGCGGCTTCAACACCCGCTTTCGCGGCTTCGACTTGCGCGCCCGACGCTTTGTTGGCCTGAATCGCGTTATCTAAATCCTGTTGCGTGACGGCTTTCTGCTCTGCGAGTGGCCGGTACTTGTTTACGTCGAGTTGGGTCTTTTCCTGATTTGCCTGCGCGACTGAAAGGTTCGCCTGCGCTTGCTGCACCTGGCTATTGGTCTGCGCGAGTTGTGCTTCGGCTTGCGCTACGTTTGAGATCGCTTGTTCGAGTTGTCCCTGAAACTGGGCCACCTCACCGTTGGCCTGATCCAGCGCCGCTTGAAATGGGCGCGGATCGATTTCGAAAAGCAACTGGCCTTTCTTTACTAACGAGCCTTCCTTGTAATCCTGCTTCAGCAGATAACCGGTGACTTGCGCTTTGATCTCGGCGTTGACCATGCCGTCCGTGGTCGCAACCCACTCGCGATAGATCGGCACGTTCTCCTGTTTGACCTGAGTCACTTCGACTTCGACAGGTGTCGGCGCAGCGTTCGCTGGTTTGCCTGAACGCCCAATGATAATGATCGCAATCACGCCTAACACGACGACGATGATTGCCATTGAAGCGAGTAATTTTTGTCTGCCGAGAAGATTTTTGGTTGACCTTAGGATCGTCACAATGTTGTCCACCTGATTTTGAAAACACGAAGTGGGTGAACTTGCGCCCGAACCCCTGCCAGTTCCAAGTTCACCCACCTTTAGAACACAGGCACCGCCCCCCAGCTCAGCCTGTGCTCTCTCCCACTACTATTTCATGCCCACCCTTTGTTCGTTCGTGGTGTGCTATTGCAACAAGCTTGCCACACCTATTATCGGTTCTCGTGTGAGTTCAAGCTTCCCGTTTTGAGTTCAAACTTTAGTTTGTTTGCTGGAAAGAGCAGCTAAAGGCTGCACTGAGAACTCGGAACTCAGAACTCAGTGTTGAGGAGTGATTAGAAGAGTGGTGACCACATGTCGCCAGATGACGAGTGATTGTCACGACTGCTGTGGTTGAGGCCGGCTGATGCCGAGTTTGCGCATGCGGTGATTGAGCGTGGTTCGATTCATGCCGAGGCGCGCAGCGGCTCCGCCTGGACCGCCGATGACCCAACGCGTCTCACTGAGCACGCGAAGAATGTGATCGCGTTCGACAGCTTCGAGTGTTGTGGAATTGTTAGCAGGGCTCGTCGAACGAGTTTGACGTTTCAACTCGGTCAAGGGGATTTCGAGCGTGGAGCCACGCGAAAGGATCACGCCGCGTTCTACGAGATTTTGCAGCTCACGTATATTTCCGGGCCAGGCGTAACTGGTCAGCGCGGCCATCGTTTCTTTCGAGACAGTCTCGATTTTCTTCCTCATCTGCTGCGCAAAACGATTCGCGAAGAAGTGTACGAGGAGCGGAATATCTTCCGGCCGGTCGCGCAGCGGCGGCACGGTGATCGGAAAGACGTTGAGACGATAGTAAAGATCGCTGCGAAACTTTTTCTCCGCGACCAGTTCCGCGAGATCCGTGTTGGTGGCCGCGATTATGCGCACGTCGACGCGCTGCGTGCGCGAACTGCCAAGACGTTCAAACTCCTGCTCCTGAAGCACGCGCAATAACTTCGACTGCAACTCGAGCGGAATGTCTTCCACTTCATCAAGGAAGATCGTGCCTTTGTCAGCAAGTTCGAAACGCCCGACGCGGCGATCGATCGCTCCTGTAAAAGCGCCGCGCTCGTGTCCAAAGAACTCGCTTTCCAGCAAACCTGTGGGAATTGCCGCACAGTTAACTTTTACGAGCGTGCGCTCGCGGCGCGGGCTCAGGTTGTGAATCGCATGGGCGATCAATTCCTTGCCGGTGCCGGTTTC
>DATNJO010000952.1:0-9284 GCA_035603895.1 Pyrinomonadaceae bacterium | reverse complement strand
GGCGGCTCGCCCGCTGCATGGGTTGCGCACCCGTGCTCCGATGCAGGCGAGCCGCCCACGCTCCGAATTACCCGCCGAACCAACCTCTTCTGACTACCGCCGCGGCGTGCTATTCTATGGTCCTTCCCTCAAAACCCCCTGGTTAGAAACATTACGCCTTAGCGCGAATTCCTTCGGGGAGTGTCCAACTATGAAAACTGCCGACGCCAGACGGGTCGAAATTATTCGCCCGCCGGTTCTTATTCTCGTCCTTCTTATTTCAGCGATGCTTGTCACAGTGAGTGGCTGTGCTCGCGGTCCTGTGGCCGAAACTAATGTCAATCTGAACGTCAACACCAACACCAACGCGAACGTGGCGCCGGTAAATGCTAACGTGGCGGTCGCGCCGTCAACGATGGCCGCCCGTGAACCCGATGCGTATCGGGGAACCCTGGTGTTCAGCGCCGAAACTGAAGGCGGCGAGAAGACGATCGGAATACCTACTTTGTCTGCTGAAGTTGCGAAAAACGGTGCCGACCGGCGGCTCTCGTTCAAACTGCCCGATGGCTCCGATCTGATCTATCTCGAACACAACGGCGTGCACTACGCCATCGCGCCGGGACGGAAGCAGTATGCGGAACTGACACCCGAGGCGACGGGCTTTCAACTGCACAAGTTGATGACGCCCGGCCAACTGGTCGCTTACCTGGATAAACTTCAAGGCATTCAATTCGTCGGCGAAGAGCAGCTTACCGGGCGCACGGCATTGAAGTATCGCTACGCACGCACCGACCAAACGAAGACTTCCGCGGGCGAAGTCAGAACGGAATCTTTCATCTTCATCGATAAAGACACCGGACTCCCATTGCGAGCCGAGCTTTTTAGTGAAGCGAGTGGTAATGTTCAGGGCACGAAAGGCGCGACGATCGTCGCTGAAATGCGCGACATCACCACAAACGTGGAGCCCAGTCTGTTTGAAGTGCCGGCAGGACTAAACAAGGTGTCGGAACAGCAAGTGCGACAGCAGATCAACGCGATCTCAAATAC
This sequence comes from Pyrinomonadaceae bacterium, assembly GCA_035603895.1. Classification (GTDB taxonomy): domain Bacteria; phylum Acidobacteriota; class Blastocatellia; order Pyrinomonadales; family Pyrinomonadaceae; genus PSRF01. Next base: position 8,258 of record DATNJO010000952.1, on the reverse strand, counting down.
GATCGCTGCCGTGCTGCGAACCCTGCTGACGAACATGAATACCACGCCACAGCCTTCGCCAACGGCGACTGTATCTCCAACGGCGAGTGTTTCGCCGTAGGGTAATGGGTCAGCTCAGTAAAGGAGTCGTGTAAATGAGATACGTTGTCATTCTTGCTCTTGGAGTACTGCTTGGCGCAGGAGCCGCGGTGTATTTCCTCCGCATCGGACCGGCGCGCTCTGCGCCGGGTGTTCCCGTGCGGCCGCCTGACGGGCAAAGTGCGCCGGCGACAGTCGTCATCGGTCTCGATCAGGGCTTTGTGGATGCAGTGCTCGCGACAACGTTCTCGGGTTTGGGAACTCCGACGTTTCAATTAAGTCAGAACGCGGGAAGCGATCGAATTACAACGGCAGCGTTTCAGGGTGGTTGCACCAACAGCATCACTCTGTTGCCCGAAGGAAGCGGCGTCAAGACGGGAGTGCAGTTCAAGAATGGCCAAGTCTCGGCGCCGCTCGCTTTTACCGGGAGCTACAATTTCAGCGGCCAGTGCATTCAGTTCAAAGGCTGGGCGCAAACGAATATCAAGTTGTACTTCGAAGAACCGAAACAGACCGTTTACGGGAACGTTGAAGTTGAAGGTGTGAACCTCGAAGGCGTGAACCCGATTGCCAACACGTTTGTCACGGTGTTTGTGCAGAGCGCGATCAATCAGCGTGTGAATCCGCTCGTGCTTGTGAGTGAGAAACAGTTGTCACTGTTGATTCCGGTGAAGGCGAGCAATGGCACGGTGAAAGCGCGTGCGAAGGACGTTCGCGCCGAGATACTCGACGGCTCGTTGAAGCTGCATTTGACTTACGAGTTCAGCGGCGTAAAAGGCGAAGGAACTGCGGGCTGACCCGTGTTATCCGTGGGAACTGCTTGTTGGGCCAATTGCCTCTGACGTTCGAAGTGCTCGGCGATCTCTTCTGCCGTTTTACGACCAACAAACGGCGTCAACTCCGAAACACCTGCGCGCGAGATTCGCTGAATCGATCCGAAATGACGCAGCAATCTTCCTTTCCGTTTGTCTCCCACACCCGGAATGGCAGTCAGTTCGGAAGTGAAGTCGCGCAGTTCGCGTCGTTTGCGGTGATAAGTGACCGCGAAGCGGTGCGTCTCGTCGCGAATCATCTGTAACAGCCGCAAGATTAACGAGTGAGAATCAAGGTATATCGGTTCATCCTCTCGTCCCTTCATTAGCAGGTAAGCAACGTCGTTGTGGCGTTGCGGCGGCTTAACGATACCGACCATCGGAATCGCTTCGAGTCCGAGCTCACTCATCGCTTCTGCGGCGCCATTGAGTTGTCCCTTACCGCCGTCAATCATTATCAAGTCGGGAAGCGGTTTGTTTTCGTCGAGCAGGCGCCGGTAGCGCCGCGTCACCACTTCACGCATTGACGCCACGTCGTTCACGCCTTCGACACTTCTGATTCTGAACTTGCGATACTCCGCGCGATTCATCTTGCCGTTATCGCAAACCACCATGCCCGCGACGTTCTCCGCGCCTTGAATGTGCGAGATGTCAAACGACTCGATGCGACCCGGAAAGTGCGGCAGTTCGAGCGTCTCCTGCAACTCTTCGAGCACGCGTTTCATGTCCGGCTTGAGCACGCGGAAGCGTTGCTCAAACGCGAGCTTCGCATTCTTCTCGACGAGATCGATCATGTCGCGCTTCTCGCCGCGTTGCGGCGCTTCGATGCGGACGCGCCTTCCACGCCGTTTGCTCAACGCCTTTTCGAGGAGGTCGCGATCGGTAAAATCAACCGGCACGTAGATCTCGCGCGGCACGTAATCCGACGCGTAGTACTGCGCCAAAACTTCACTCAAAAACTCCGCCGGATCGAAAGCGTCTTCAGACAAGTCTTCCCAGAAAAACTCACGCCGCCCGACGATGTTGCCTTCGCGCATCGTGAACAACTGCAACGCGAGCCGCTGTCCTTCACGGTAGTAACCGAAGATGTCGACGTCGCTTTCGGAAGTGGTCGCCATCTTCTGCTGTTCGGAAAGACGAATCACCGTCTTGCGCAAATCGCGATACTTCGCCGCCAGTTCGTAACGCATGTCGTCAGAAGCTTCCAGCATGCGCATTTCGAGCGCGTCCGCGAGTTCCTTGTTGCGTCCTTCCAACAAGAGTCTTACGTCGCGCACGGCTTCCTGATATTGTTCCGGCGTGCACAGCCCTTTGACGCATGGGCCAAGACAGCGTTTGATGTGATACTCGAGACACGGCCGCGGCGCTTTGCCGTCGATCTCGATATCGCAGGTGCGCAATTGAAACGTGCGGTTGATGAGATCGATCGTTCGCCGCGCTAAACTCGCCGGCAGGAACGGGCCGAAGTAAAGCGCGCCATCCCTTTGGACGCGGCGCGTGATGACGACCTTCGGAAACGGCTCGTTAATCGTGAGTTTCAGGTGCGGGTACGACTTGTCGTCCTGGAGTTTGACGTTGTAGCGCGGTTTGTATTGTTTGACGAGCGTCGCTTCCAGAATCAGCGCTTCGACTTCGTTGTCGGTTACGATGAACTCGAAATCCGAGATTTGCCCGACGAGCGCGTCGGTTTTCCGGTCAAACGGGCGCGCGCGGAAGTAGGAACGAACGCGGCTGCGCAGGTTCTTTGCCTTACCGACGTAGATCACCCTGCCCGCCGCGTCTTTGTGCAGATAAACGCCGGACGAGGTTGGAATTTCTTTGAGTTTCTCTTCTATCGGCACGTTATTGAGATGCCATTTTAACTTACTGAGATGAAGTTTCCGATTGAGCCCCCGGCCAACAAACCGTTCGATGCGGTCGGTTTTGGGTTGAACGCGGTCGACCACCTTGTGGTCGTGCCTGAATACCCGGCTTTCGACACCAAAATGCGGTTGATCGAGCACAAGCAGTCAGCCGGCGGGCAAACGGCGACGGCGATGGTTTCGTTGCGGCGGTTGGGTTTGAAAACAGCATACGCGGGCCGATTCGGATCAGACTCGGAGGGACACTTTGGGTTGAAATCATTGGTCGACGAAGGTGTTAACTGCGACTTCGCAGAAGTGATCGAAGATTCAAAGAACCAAATCGCGTTCATCACGATCGACGTGCGCAGCGGCGAGCGCACGATCGTTTGGGATCGTGACGAACGCCTCGCTTACAAACCGGAAGAAGCGCCCGCCGAGTTTGGCTCGCTCGGACGCGTGCTGCATCTCGACGCACACGATCCGCCGGCGTGCGTGCGCGTCGCGCAGGACGTGAAAGCATCGGGCACGATCGTTTCCGCTGACATCGACAACGTTTACGAAGGTCTGCCAGAGTTGCTTCCATTGATAGACATCCTGATCGGTTCGAAAGAGTTTCCGCATCGCGTTACTGGAATTACTGACGAACGCGCCGCGTTGATCGAACTACATCAGCGCTACGGTTGTGCGATTGTCGGCATGACGATCGGAGCCGCTGGCGCGGTGGTCTATTGCAACGGTGAGTTCGTCGATTCACCTGGCTACCGCGCGCCCGGCGGTTGCCGCGACACGACCGGCGCCGGCGACGCTTTTCACGGCGGCTTTCTTTATGGTTTCCTTACGGACCAGGATCTGGAAACAAGCCTGAAGTTGGGAAACGCTGTCGCAGCGATTAAGTGCAGTGCGCTGGGCGCGAGAACGGCGCTACCAACCGAACCTGAACTCAAAAATTTTCTAAATAGTTCGTGTTAATCTGTGCGCCTATGAAACTCTTGCTTGTAGTATTCACCGTCCTGCTCCTAATCCCGAGTCCGTTTCAGACGCGCGTTACTCCAGCCGACATCGTTTTCAAAAACGGAAACGTTTACACCGCCAACGACAAAGCGCCACACGCACAGGCGATCGCCGTCAAAGCGGATCGCATTGTTTTCGTCGGTTCGAATGCCGCGGCGCAAAAATACGTTGGACCAAACACGAACGTAATCGATCTGCACGGCAACACCGTGCTGCCCGGCTTCACTGATTCTCACCAGCATCTCTCCGGCGTGGGTCAGCGTGAGATGACTTTGAATCTCGAAGGCACGGCGAGTCTTGAAGACTTTCTAGCGAAGGTAAAAGCGCGGGTGGACCAGGCGAAACCCGGCGACTGGATCACCGGCCGCGGCTGGATCGAAACGCACTGGAATCCGCCGGTCTTTCCGACGCGTTCGGACCTCGACAAAGTCGCCCCAAACAATCCGGTGATTCTCGGACGCGCCGACGGACACGGCGCGGTGGTAAACAGTGCGGCGTTGAAGATCGCGGGCGTTGACAAGAACACACCGAATCCGTTCGGTGGCGAGATCTCAAAAGACAAAGAGTCAGGCGAACCCAACGGCATGTTGCTCGACTCCGCGCAGGGATTAGTGCGTAGCAAAGTGCCACCGACTTCACGCGAGGATGCAGAGCGTGCGGTTGTGCTCGGCGTCCAACGAAACATCGAACTCGGCTGGACGCAGATTCAGGACGCGGGCGGTAGTTACAACGACGTCGAGATCTTCAAAAAGCTTTACGGTGCGGGTGCGATCAAGTTGCGCATCTACAAAGCGGTCTATGGCCCAGGACCAAACGCGACGCGGCTGCTTAACGAAGGTCCAACGATTGGCGCGTTTGATAACCGCTTTACGTTGCGCTCGATCAAAGTCGTGTCTGACGGTGCGCTCGGTTCGCGCGGCGCTGCGCTGCTGGCTGCGTACTCCGACGCGCCGGACACTTCCGGGTTTCTGACGGTCAAAGCGGAAGATTTGCGGCCGATGCTGGTGGACGCGCTGAAGAAAGGCATTCAGGTCGAGACTCATGCGATCGGCGATCATGCGAATCGTTTCATTCTCGACGAGTACGAAGCAGCACTGAAGGCCGTGCCGGCTGCGCAAAGAAAGGTCGCCGATCCACGTTGGCGTGTCGAGCACGCACAAATCGTGAACCCGGCAGACATTCCGCGTTTCGCGAAGTTGGGAATCATCCCGTCGATGCAGCCGTCGCACGCGATCGGCGACCTGTTTTTCGCACCGCGCCGGCTCGGCGTTAGCAGGTTGTCTGGTTCGTATGCGTGGGAGAGTTTCATCAAGTCGGGTGTGGTTGTGCCGGGCGGTTCTGATGCGCCGGTGGAACGCGGCGAGCCGATGATCGAGTTTTACGCTGCCGTGGCACGCAAGGATCAGAAAGGATTTTCGGGCGAGGGTTGGCATCCGGAAGAGGCGGTCACGCGCGCGCAGGCGTTGAAGATGTTTACGTTGTGGCCGGCGTACGCGGCGTTTGAAGAAAAACTGCGGGGCTCGATCGAAGTCGGGAAACTTGCGGACCTGACGATCTTGTCGGCAGACATTATGAAGATTCCCGAAGCCGAGATATTGAAGACGCGCTGTGCCATGACGGTTATTAATGGCGAGATCGTTTTTGGACAGGAATTAAGCCGATGAAAAGAAGAAATTTTATTTCACTTGCTGCACTCTCTGTGCCGACGATCGGCGCGTTGCTGAAAGAGATCGAAGGTGCCGCGCGAAGTGTTGCGCACCTCACGCCCGAACAGGCCGCGATGGATGAAGACTACTGGTCCGTCATTCAAAACTCCTTCACCGTTACGCGCGGCATCGTCAACCTCAACAACGGCGGCGTCTCGCCGAGCCCGCGCATTGTCACCGAAGCGCTCGTTCGTTACATCTGGCAGCAGGAAGACGCGACTGCCTACACGATGTGGCAAATACTCGAGCCGCAGTCGGAAACGATTCGCACCGGTCTTGCCGAGATATTCGGTTGCGATCGCGAAGAGATCGCGATCACGCGCAATGCGTCCGAGTCGCTCGAGATCTGTCTCATGGGCATGGACTTCAAACCCGGCGACGAGATCCTGACTACCACGCAGGACTACCCGCGGATGTTGACTACGTTGCGCCAACGCGAACGCCGCGAAGGGCTCGTGCTCAAGATGGTGAAGATCCCGATTCCACCGAAAGACGTCAACGAGATCACGTCTGCTTTCGAACGTGGAATCACGCCACGAACCAAACTGATCCTGATGTCTCACCAGGTCAACATCACCGGCCAGATCACGCCGGTAAAAGCCGTGTGTGAGATGGCGCGTGCAAAAGGAATCGAAACCATCATCGATGGCGCGCACTCGTTTGCCCAGTTTGACTTCAAACAGAAAGATCTCGGCTGCGACTACTTCGGCACGAGTCTGCACAAATGGCTCTACGCGCCAAAAGGCAGCGGGCTGCTTTACGTCAAACGCGACAAGATCGAGAAGCTGTGGCCGTTGATGGCGGCAGAGACGAAACAGTCAAACGACATTCGCAAGTTTGAAGAGGTTGGTACACATTCCGCCGCGCCACGTCTCGCGATTGGCGAAGCGATGCTGTTTCATAACGGAGTTGGCGGCAAACGAAAGGAAGCGCGGCTGCGTTATCTTTCGCGCTACTGGATGAATCGTTTGAAGGACGTGCCGAAGATTCGTTTCAACACGTCGTTTGAGCCGGCGCAGTCGTGCGCGATTGCGAACGTGGAAGTGGTCGGCGTCGATCCGACGGCAATCGGCAGTTACCTCTTTAACAAACATCGCATCTTTACCACGCCGATCGTCCACGAGGAGTTCAAAGGCATTCGCATCACACCCAACCTCTACACCACTCTCGGCGAGCTCGACCGCTTCTGCAACGAGATGGAAAAGATCGCCAAGACCGGCCTGCCCACGTAGTTCTGAGTTCAGCCTTTAGGCTGGGTTTTGACGCAGCAAGCTAAAGCTTGAACTCAAAACGTGATTTCGTGGCTGAACTTAAGCCTCCGTGCGACCGTAAAGCAGATGGTGCTAGAATCCTTTCCGGAGGCTGAGGTTATGCAGGAAGCCCGAAGTTGTGCGAATGACGTAGCAGGCGCGGTCTGTGACGCTTTCCGCCAGATTGGCGACTTTTCGTTCGCTATTTTCCCCAAAGATATTGCGCATGCGCTGGGGGATCTTCAAAAAGCGGTGCTCTCATCGGTTCGAGACGTGGTTAATTGGGAGATCGACTGGACCAGCGACCGTGTGGCTGGCGGCGACCGGTTGAGAGACGAGTGGCGGGAGAAGTGCCGGCGGACAACGGCTGACGAAACACAGGCCGGCGGCGTCTAAATTGGGCTGAACTTAGAACGGAGAACTTGTTTTGAGTTCAAGCTTTAGCTTGTGAGCGATGCGGCAGCCTAAAGGCTGAACTCAAAACGGAGTCGGAAAAGTTCACTTATGGAAGTTTTACTCGCAGACGAATACGGATTCTGTTTCGGCGTCGAACGCGCGGTTGAGATGGTGGAAGAGGTGGTTGAAGAAGGCGCGCGGCCGATTCGCTCGCTCGGTCCACTCATTCACAACGCGCAGGAAATGGAGCGTCTCGGCGCGCGCGGAGTTTCGACGATTGATTCACCGGACGAAGCAGACGCCGACACGATCGCCGTGATTCGTGCGCATGGCGTGACCCCGCAGGTGCAGCACGAGCTCGAGCACCGCGCGGCCAAAGTGATCGACGCGACCTGTCCGTTTGTCACGCGCGTGCAGCATCTGGCAGAACGCGCCGCACGGCAGGGACGTGACGTCGTCGTCGCGGGAAATCCCGATCATCCCGAAATGATCGGCGTGGTTGGTTACGCACCGGACAATACTTACGTCGTGCGCGATGCAGGGGAAGTCGCATCGTTGCCGCCGCTACGTTCACCGCTCGTCGTTTCACAAACAACCATCAAACTTCAGACGTTTTTGGAAGTCGCGGAAGCCGTCCGCGAAAAGGCCGATACCGAACCGCAAGTGGTCAACACGATCTGCTCCGCGACGCGCGATCGGCAGGACGCGGCGCGCGCACTTGCCGGACAGGTGGATGCGTTTTACGTCATCGGTGGGAGGCATTCGTCAAACAGCGTCAAGCTGTTGGCCGTTTGCCAGGAACAGTGTCAGAAGAGTTTCTTGATTGAAACGCCGGCTGAGATTAATCCTGATGATTTGAAGGGCGTGGAAAAGGTGGGTGTTACTGCCGGCGCTTCAACGCCAAACTGGTTAATCGATCAAGTCGTCGAAAAACTCCACACCTTAGCGGGCAATCACATTTCTTCCTGATCGAGCGCGGCCAGGATCCGGCGCGCGTCTTCGGAACCATACTCTACAACTTGCCGGCGCAACGCGTAACGCGCTGTTTCCGCGTCAACCGGATCGTTCAGTAGTGCGAGTAACACTGAAACGGGACAACGCGCCAGCGCTTCATTCGCCAATTCACGAACAATCACATCTTCAGAACGCGCTAACTCGCAG
>DATNJO010000951.1:0-2731 GCA_035603895.1 Pyrinomonadaceae bacterium | reverse complement strand
TGCGCTTTGGAGTACGAAGGCCCCTGAACTAGCCGCGTTCACGACAGATGTGCGGCAGAAAGCCGCAATCACAAACGGTTTTGAAATGAAGAGTTTCGAAATCAATCGCGTAAACGTTGCCGGCACGTCGGCCACTGTCAGAGTGAAGGTTGATGGACAATTAAATCGAACTCTACAACTCGCGAAGGAGGATGGACGATGGAAAGTTTGGCAATACGAACCAAGCGAACGAGAGCTGGCAACCAAACTTCTGGCGGCGAAAACAGCGAGCGATCAAAAAGCATTGCTGGAAGCCGAACCGGATTTAATCACCAGTGAACTGGTCCAGGCGTTGAAGACACACGCGGAAACTTTCAACCAACGTCGCGAACCGGCGCAGGCGCTAATCGCGCTGCAACTCGTACGCTCAATCGCGGAAAGGATCGGCGACGAAAAGAGCGTTGCGTATGCCTGCAACAACATGGGAATTTATTATTTCGGGCGCGGAGAATATCAGCAGGCTTTAGAGTTGTTCGAGTACCAATTGACGTTGGAAACGGCCAAGCGCGATCTCGGCATAACCGCCCGCGCGCTTAACAGCATCGGCATGATTAAGCGTTTCTACGGAGACATGACGGGCGCGATGGACTACGTGCAGCGAAGTCGGAAGATGTCAGAGGAAGCGCGTGACAACAAGATCCTCGCTGCCGCACTCAATAATATCGGTGTACTGGCCAGAGACCAGGGCGATTACGCACGTGCCCTGGAATATTTCGAAAAAGCTCTGGCCGTGTACGAGATCATCGGTGACAAAGGAACAATCAGCCTGTCGCTTAACAATATCGGGACAGTGCACGGCACCCAGGGAAATCAGACGCAAGCGTTGGAATATTTCCAACGCGCTCTGAAGCTTGGTCAAGCGGCGAATGATAAGAACATGATCGCCTACGCCGTGAACAATATCGGTCTTACTTACCACAGATATCGAGACTATCCGCGGGCACTCGACTTTTACCAACAGAGCCTGGCATTGCGCGAGCAGTTAAACGATAAGCGCCAGGCCGCACTCACGCTAAACAACATCGGCCTTCTCTACCGCGAACAGGGTGATCACAAACGGGCTATGGACTATTACCAGCGAAGTTTGGCGATACGTGAGAAGTTGGACGACCAGTCGGGCATGGCGTACGTTTTGAATCACATCGGCTACCTTCATTACCTCCAGGGCGAGCATCAACAGGCGTTGGAAATCTCGAAACGAACTATCGATATTGCGACGCGTCTCGTAAGCCCCGAACTTCTTTGGCGCAGCTACGAGCTAGCAGGACGAGCACATACTTCATTAAAGCAATTCGACGAGGCCGAGAAAGATCTCATTAAGTCCATCGACACGGTCGAACAGTTGCGCTATCGCGTTGGCGGCGGTGAGTTGGCGCGCCAACGATTTTTCGAAGATAAGGTGCTGCCTTACATGGCGATGGTGGAGTTGGCATTCAGCCGGGACCGGCCGGTCGATGCTTTGACTTACAGCGAACTCGCCAAAGCAAGGACCTTGCTCGATGTGCTCCGTAATGGACGCATTCCAATCAATAAAGCGATGTCGCCGGAAGAGCAGGAAATCGAGCGCTCTTCAAACGCCGAGCTCATTAAACTTAACGCCCAACTCTATGACGAGAGACAACGGCCTAAACCGAATCTCAACCTCATAGCGGAACTGGAGCCTCGCCGCGAGAAGGCCCGCATGGCCTACGAGACTTTCTTAACCAGTCTCTACGTCAAACATCCAGAGCTAAAGGTGCGACGTGGAGAAGCGTCGCCAATCACCGCCGCAGAGGCCGCAGCACTAATTCCGGATCCCTCGACGGCAATCGTCGAGTTTGTTGTCGCCGACGACAAGTCGTACCTGATCGTGCTGACGAACGATCGGAAGGCGGCAAATTCACTGAAGATCACGGTCTACCCAATCAAGATCACGGCCGACCAACTGTCTGAGCGAGTGGACGAATTTCGCCGCATGCTGGCTGAACGTAATTTGAGTTACCAGGACGCGGCGCGCCAACTTTACGATCTGCTGCTCAAACCTGCCGAGGAACAATTGCGCGGCAAGAAAACTCTTTGCGTCGTGCCCGATCGGGCGTTATGGGAATTGCCGTTTCAGGCGTTGCAGCCAAGAACCGGCACCCACTTGATCGAAGACGTAACCCTCTTCTACACGCCATCGTTGAGCGTGTTGAGAGAAATCAATAAGCAGCGCAGTTCGCCAACACGGAATGAGTCGAATGTAGTAAGAGTTGCAGACCGGCGCAGTTCATCAGCACGACCGCTCCAAACACTGCTGGCGTTTGGTAATCCGCAGTTAGGTGGTGGGCCAAGTGACACGTCGAGAGGAGCCGAGTTTGAAAGATTCGGTCCTCTGCCTGAAGCTGAAGAAGAGGTCAAGACTTTGGGACAGCTCTATGGAGCTGTTAATAGCCGCGTCTTCATCGGGCCTGAGGCGCGCGAAAAAGTGGTAAAAACTGAAGCCGCGAAATACGAAGTGCTTCACTTCGCAACTCACGGCCTGCTCGACAATCTTAACCCGATGTTCTCGTACTTGACGCTGGCCCAAACCGCAGGGGATCAGAATGAGGACGGCTTATTGGAGGCGCGTGAAATCCTCAACATGGATCTGCACGCGAAGTTGGCAGTGCTTTCGGCCTGCCAGACAGCTCGCGGGCGAGTAGGCACTGGAGAAGGTGTAATCGGTATGTCG
>DATNJO010000950.1:0-8790 GCA_035603895.1 Pyrinomonadaceae bacterium | reverse complement strand
GTTCGGCGTCAGTGGCAGTTCGTCGAGGATGACGAACGCCGACGGGACCATGTAGTCGGGTAAAGTCGAGTGAAGACTCTTTTGCAGCTTATCCGATGCGACGTCGCCGACGACGTAAGCGACGAGGCGCTTGTCTCCGTTGCCGTTGCCGTAGTCGCGCGCAATCACCACCACTTGCTGCACGCCCGGCACGCGAGCGATTGCCGTCTCCACCTCGCCAAGCTCGATGCGAAACCCGCGCACCTTGACCTGCTCGTCGCCTCGTCCGATAAACTCGATGTTGCCATCCGCTCGATAGCGTACGAGATCGCCGGTGCGATAGAGCCGCGGCCCAGGCTCCTTACTGAACGGGTGTGGAATAAAGCGCTCAGCAGTAAGACTCGCACGGCCTTGATAACCACGCGCGAGGCCATCGCCTCCGGCATACAACTCGCCGATGAATCCAGGCGGAGACAATTGCAGATTCTCATCGAGAATAAAGATCTGTGTGTTGGTTATCGAGCGGCCGATAGGAATCGAACCATTAATCTCTACGTCCGCGTCCACTGTGTAGCAGCAGGTGAAGGTGGTGTTTTCAGTTGGACCATAGCCATTGATCAATCGGCCCGCAGGGGCTGCTTCAATGAATTTATGCACATGCGCAGACGAAAGAACGTCGCCACCGGCAAGTAACTGTTTGAGCCCGCTAAGAGCCTCGAGTTGCTCATCCACCATTTGCTGAAATAGCCCTGCCGTCAACCACAACGTCGTCACGCGATACTGCGCGAGCGCACGGCCAAGTTCGGCCAGCGAGGCAATACCGGGAGCCATGAGTACAAGTTGCGCTCCGTTAAGCAGGCTGCCCCAGATTTCGAAAGTCGAGGCATCGAAGGCAAGCGGCGCAAATTGTAAGAAAACTTCATCGGGACCGAAGTGCGCGTAGTCGTTGCCCGTGACCAACCGCACGACGCCACGATGCGGAACAGCAACTCCCTTCGGTATTCCCGTCGAGCCTGATGTATAGCTGATGTATGCCAGATGCTCCGGCGTGATGTTTCGTTCCGGGTTCTCTTCACTCTGACTCGCGATCGACAGCCAATCGGAATCGAGCAGGATTACCGGCGAGTGATGCACGGGAAGTTTTTCTTCCGACGCAGCCACACTGAGCACCAACTGCACGCCGGCGTCGTCAAGCATGAACAGCAATCGTTGCTCCGGATATGACGGATCGAGCGGAACGTACGTCGCGCCGGCCTTGAGCACGCCGAGAACGCCCACGATCATCTCGACGGAACGCTCGATGTAGAGCCCTATGCGTGTTTGTGCGCCGGCGCCATAAGTTTGTAAGTAATGGGCTAACTGGTTCGCGCGACGGTTCAATTCCTCGTAAGTCACACGATCATCGCCAAACGCCAGTGCTATTGTTTCCGGCGTCTGCACGGCCCACGCTTCGAAGAGATCGGCGATGTTTTTGTTTGGAAACGAGCGCGCCGTATCGTTCCATGCAAACAGCAACTGTTCTCGCTCGCTGCTGGTTAGCAGTTCGATACGAGACACGTGCTGTTCGGGATTGGCGACGACTGCTTCCAAAAGCATTTGATAGCGTTCGGCGAGTCGGCGAATAGTCGGCTCAGCAAACAGGTTCGTGCTGTAAACAATCGCTCCGATGAGTCCTTCAGGCGTTGAGGTGAGGTGTAGTTCCAGATCGAAACGCGTGCTCTCGGCCGTGAATTCGTATGGATGTAACGTAAGGCCCGTCATTTCAAGCGACGCCGCCGGCACACTCTGAAGATCGAACACGATTTGAAAGAGCGGATTGCGGCTCAAGTCCCTTGCGGGTTGCAGTTCTTCGACGAGCAACTCGAACGGCAAATCCTGATGCGCGTAAGCGCCCAGTGAGACTTCGCGCACGCGATGCAACAACTCTCGAAACGTCGTGTTGCCGGAAAGGTCGGTTCGCAGCGCCAGCGTGTTAACGAAGAACCCGATCAACCCTTCGACTTCTTCGCGATTGCGATTGGCTACCGGAGTGCCGACCACGATGTCGCTCTGACCGGTGTAACGAAAGAGCAATGCTTTGAAAGCGGCAAGCAGCGTCATGAACAGAGTCGTTCCTTCGCGCCGGCTCAAAGCAGTGAGCGATTCGGACAATTCTGGTGAGAGATCAAAAAGAAAAGTTGCGCCTCGATAATTCAACTGCGGCGGGCGTGCACCATCGTTCGGCAGATCCACTGAGGGAGGCGCGCCTGTCAGTTGCTTTCGGCAGTATCCAAGCTGACGGTCCAACTCATCGTCCTTTAACCAGCCGCGCTGCCACTGCGCGAAGTCGGCATACTGGATCGATAGTTCCGGAAGCGGCGAACTCCGCCCATTTATTCCCGCCTCGTAGAGCGCGCCCAGTTCCGTCTTCAACACACCTTGCGACCACCCGTCACTGACAATGTGGTGCATCGTCAGGATCAAGACGTGCTCTTCGGTCCGCAGGCGCAGCAGTGCGGCCCGAATCAATGGACCACGGATGAGATCGAATGGCCGTTGCGCTTCCTCCTGCGCGAGCCGCAGGGCTTCCCTCTCGCGCAACTCATCGGCAAGGCTGGTCAGATCGGCTACTGAAATCGATAACTGAAGCGTTGGGTTGACGATCTGCACCGGCTGGCCGGTAACAGAGTCGAACGTAGTGCGCAGAATTTCATGACGCCGGACGATCTCGTTCAAACTCCAATTCAAAATCGCTACGTCAAGCTTGCCCACCAGACGCACGGCAGCAGGTACGTTGTAAGCCACCAGCCCCGGTTCCAACTGGTCCAAAAACCAGAGACGCTGTTGCGCGAATGACAGCGGCACTGGTCCATTCCGCACACCCGGCCGTATCGTCTGCTCGTCAGCTTCGTTGGATACGCGGCCCGCCAGACGTTTTTCGAGTAACGTGCGCTTGGCCGCCGATAGTTGAGTCTTAGAGTTCATTTGAACGAAAACGGCTTTCGGTTGTTCTGTGTCTCTGTGGTGAGTTATTGCTTTGATTTAGTTAACCACAGAGACACACAGACACAGAGATTGCAACGTCTCTTAGAGTCCCTTTTGCAAAAGCTGTTCAGCCTCTTCTTCGCTGAGACTTTCGAGTTGTTCGATCACAAACCTCTCAATAACAGCGGCCAACTCGAACACTGTTGGTTGCCAAAAAAGTTCGCGCAACGGCATCTCGACTTCGAAGACTCGTCTTAGGCGAGAGACGAGCCTCGTCGCAAGAATCGAGTCGCCACCGAGTTCGAAGAAATCGTCGTGAATACCGACTTTATCCAGCGCCAGAACATTCATGTAGAGTTCGACTAGTCGCGCTTGCGTGGGATTCTCAGGAGCGACGAACTCTCGCCGCAGCTCAGGTCTGGACGCATCGGGCAGCGGCAGCGCGGCCCTGTTTACTTTCCCGTTAGGCAGCAGCGGCAACTCTTCGAGACTGACAAACAGCGATGGGATCATGTACTCCGGCAAACGTTGAACGAGGAACGTCCGCCACTCGCTCGCCGTCGGCAATGACTTCTGACTCCCAACGACATAAGCAATGAGACGTTGTTCGCCCTCACGCACTTCGCGCACGGCCACCACAACAGCGCGTACCGATTCGTGCCGCGACATCGCCGCTTCCACTTCTCCCAGCTCGATGCGAAAGCCACGAACCTTGACCTGATGGTCCAATCGACCGGCAAACTCCAGACTTCCGTTCTCTCGATAACGCACCAGGTCGCCGGTGCGATACATGCGTGCGCCAGGTTCGGAGCCAAACGGATCGGGGACAAACTTCTCCGCGGTCAACTCGGGACGATTCAGATACCCGTGCGACAAACCCGCGCCTCCGATGTAGAGCTCGCCGTAGATGCCGATCGGAACGGGATTCATAAACTGGTCCAACACGTAGAAGCTTGTGTTCGCGATCGGTGGCCCGATCGGCACCGGACCCACGTCTTCAGTTACTCGAATTACACCAGAAAAGATCGTCGTCTCGGTTGGACCATAAAGGTTCCACAGCTCGGCGCTTTTAGTTAGAAGTTGATCGGCAAGCGGCCGATCCAGCGCCTCTCCGGTGCTAAACACTCTCAGCGCTGAGTCGCCCTGCCAGCCTCCGTCAATCAACATACGCCAGGTGGCAGGCGTCGCTTGCATCACCGTCGCGCCCGATCTTGCTAACAAATGCGCCAGTTCCATACCGTCAGCAGCAACTTCGCGACTCGCAATCACGACACGCGCGCCAACGATCAACGGCACGAAGATCTCCGCCACAGCGATGTCGAACGAAAGCGTCGAGACAGACAGCATGGTGTCACTGGCCTCGAGCGACGGCCGCGAAGCTATCGAGTTGAGCAGGTTAACGACGGCGCGGTGTGAAACTTCGACGCCTTTTGGTTGGCCCGTCGAACCGGATGTGTAAATCACGTAAGCGCGCTGCTGATTCGTGACAATCTGATCGAGATTCTCGACGCTACACTCAGCGATCTTTTTCCAATCCGTGTCCAAACGCTCTTCGGTAAGCAACACTCGAACACCCGAATCCCTCAACATGAATTCGAGACGCTCCGCGGGAAATTTCTCATCCAACGGCACGTACGCAGCACCCGCCTTCAAAATGCCGAGCAACGCCACCACCATCCGCAACGAACGCGACGTGAAGAGACCTACTAACTCCCCATTCTCAACACCCGCTTCTCTTAAATAATGCGCCACGCGATTCGCCTGCTCGTTCAACTCGCGATAAGTAAGCTGTTCGTTTTCAAATAACAGCGCTACATCATCGGGCGTCTGGTCCACTTGCGCTTCGAACAGTTCGTGAATACATCGATCGGATTGATATGCGACCGCGGTATCATTCCACTCGATCAGCAGTTGCCGCTTTTCGTTCTCACTCAACAGCGGCAAGTCTGACAAACGCTGTGTTGGATCGACGACGACGCTTTCGAGAATATTTTCCAGATGCTTCGTCATCCGTTCGATTCGTTCGCGCCGATAGAGATCCGTCGGAAACTCAATATCAACTTCGTATCCCTGCTCGGTTTCGGTCATCGCGAGCGTCATGTCGAAACGCGACGCGCCGTTGTCGATGTCGAGATGCTTGGCGGTCAAGCCGAGCGTCTCCATCACCGTCAGTTCGGGGAAGTCGAGATAAATCAACGAATGCTGCACGATCGGATTGCGGCTGGCATCCTGCGTGGGCCGCAGCTCCTGGACCAGCTTGCCAAACGGCAGGTCCTGGTTCGCAAAACCTTCAAGCACCGTCGCGCGCTCGCGTTGCAGCAATTCGCGAAACGTCGGATTACCGGAGAGGTCCGTGCTCAGCACGATCAGGTTCAGCAAATAACCCACCATGCCTTGCAGCTCCGGACGGTTGCGATTCGCGAAGGTGGCGCCGACAAGAACTGTCTCCTGCGTGGTGTAGCGATAGAGCAACGCCTTGTACGCAGCAAGCGCGAGTGTAAACATCGTCACGCCTTCGCGGCGGCTCAACTCGCGCAAAGCGTCGAGCAGCCGTCTCGAGTAGCGGGTATAAACACGAGCGCCGCGGAAATTCTGCATCGGCGGCCGCGGAAAATCGGTCGGCACTTCCAGCACGAACGGCAGGCCAGTCAATCTCCTGGTCCAATAATCTGCTTGCCGGCGATAGATCTCACTCTCGGCACGGCCGCGTTGCCAAAGCGAGTAGTCGGCATATTGAATCGGCAGCGCGGGCAAAGGCGACGGACGGTTGTTAGCGAAAGCTTCGTAGAGTAAACCGGTCTCCTGCTCGAAGATCGCGCCCGACCAGCGATCGGTGACCGTGTGATGCATGTTGATGTGCATCACATGATCGTCCTCGGCGAGCCGTAACAAGCCCACGCGAACGAGTGGCCCTTGCTCCAGATCGAAAGGCTGCGAGAAGTCTTCAGTCACCAGACGCAGTGCCTCCTGCTCTCGTTGTTCGCGCGGCACTGACTGCAAATCAACCGGCGTAAGCGTGACTTCCAGTTTTGGATGAATGACCTGCATCGGTTGATCGTCTACGACGGTGAAAGTCGTGCGCACGACTTCATGGCGCGCGATCAACTCATTGACGACGCGTTCCATCAATGCCACATCGAGCCGGCCCTTGATCCGGCTCGCGCTGAAAATGTTGTAAGCCGCGTTGCCGGGTTGCAGTTGCTCGATAAACCAAAGTCGTTCCTGATCGATAGAAGTCGGAAACAGGTTGACGTCTTCACGCGGGCGTCGTGGTATCCGATCGACTTGTGGTGCGCGCAGTCCTTTCGCTTTGAGCGATGCTTCAAAGAGCGCGCGCTGCTCCGGACTGAGTGCTGCTATTCTTGTTGCAATATCTGTCATAAAACGTGCCGCAAAGAGGCGTACCTCTCTCTCAATTCATCAAGCCGCGCGAGACTCGCGAGCACAGAATCCGCGTCAACTCCGAAATCGACGAGACACGCAATCTCATCAACACCGACATCTATCAGACCATCAATCAATCGGGCGCACTTATCAGGCGCGCCCATCAGAGTGCTCGTTTCGAAATACTTCTCAAAGGCAACACTCATCAGCGCTTCTTTGTCCGCTTCGCTGACATCAGCAACGCCGGCGGCCGTGCTTTCATACTGTTTGAAGTAGGTGCGCAGGTAATTTGAGAACGGCGCGCGAACTTTTTCCTTGACTACCCGATCGTCGTCGCCGACAAACGTGTGCAGCATGATCGTCACCACACCGGTGCGCGGATCGTGACCGTGCTTTGCGCGCGCCTCGCGATAAAGCTCGATGCGTTGGGCCAACTCTTCCCGGGAGTAACCGATGTAGGCTGCCAGAACATTCGCCCCGATCGCTCCTGCTCTGCGCCACGTTTCGGCGCTGCCTGAACTCGTTATCCAGATCGGCAGTTGCGGCTGGATCGGCCGCGGCAGAATACGAAACTCGACTTCCGATCCGCCGGCACTTGAAAGTTTTACCTGTTCGCCGGCCCACAATTTTTGAATCAGTTCGATATGACGAAACATCACTTCTTTGCGGTCGTTGTACATTTCCGGCGCGAAGATGAAATCGTTCGTATGCCAACCGGAAGCGAACGATACAGCCACGCGACCGTGCGACAGGTTGTCAACCAGCGACCACTCTTCGGCAACGCGCACCGGGTGATGCAGCGGCAAGGCAACGCTGCCCGCTCGAATCTGTATTCGCTCCGTCAGCACGGCCAGCGCGGCACTCAGCACAGACGGGTTCGGATATAGACCACCGAAATCCTGAAAGTGGCGCTCCGGTGTCCACACAGCAGTGAATCCGTGCCGGTCCGCAAACTTTGCGCTCTCCAACACCAACCGGTACTTGTCGTCGGAGGTCTTGGAACCATCGTCAGAAAAGAAATAGAGACTGAAACTGATGCTTGCGTCCGCGGGCTCGTGCACTTCGGGCAACTCAGCAGGGGTCGTGTGTGGTTGCGGGTCGAGTTTCGCCTGCGCGACTTCAGGCGTTAGCGACTCGATCTCGCGTAGCAGGTTATCGAGCTCAGCCATTTCCTGTTCCTGCGCGATCAGATCGAAGATGCGGACGGCGAGCGCCGTCGCCGTTTGAGTTTCGAAAACAACACGCAGGGGCAGATCGATCTTGAACGTCGCGCGGAGTTCGGACACGAGCTGGAGCGCGATCAGTGAATTACCGCCGTGGTCGAAGAAGTTATCGTGCGGACGAATGTTCTCGATCCCGAAAAGCTCGCGCCAGATCGCGATGACCGTGGTTTCGACTTCAGCCACGATGGTTGGAGGCTGGAACACGTCAGGAACGGCGACCCGCTCTCGCTCTTGAGACGCGCCACTTTTCTCGACGAGTTCGCTTGAGGTTACCTCCGTGGACGGGGGATCGATCCAATAACGCTTACGCTCAAACGGATAGGTCGGGAGTGGCACGCGCCGGTGCGGCTGATCGCTATAAAAACTGGACCAGTCGATGCCCACACCTGACAGCCACAAGCGGCCAACCGTCTTCAGCAGAAACTCGATTTCCGAAGCGTCACCTTTCGGCGGGCGTAACGACGCGAGGGCAACGCGATCGAACGTCGGTTGTTGTGCGGCCAATGTGCCCAGCGTCTGTCCTGGTCCAACCTCCAGCAACACAATCGCCGGATCGTTTAGCAACTCAGCCGCGCCAGCAGAAAACTGAACAGCTTCGCGCAAGTGTCCCGCCCAATATGAAGGATCTGTGGCTTCAGCTTCAGTGATCCATTTGCCCGACACGTTGGAGAGGTACGGGATACGCGGCGAATGTAGAGCTACACCTCGCACAAGCCCTGTAAACTCTTTGATCGCTGGTTCCATCATCGAGGAGTGAAACGCGTGAGACGTGTGTAGACGCCGGCAGATCACGTCTTCATCCACGAACCGTTGTTCTAACTGCTCGATCGCTTCAATCGTGCCGGAAAGCACACAAAGCGAGGGCGAATTAATGGCCGCGAGTGAGATCTGTTCGCTAAAGAACTGTTCGGCTTCCAGCGGAGTAAGCGAGACCGCGAGCATCGCTCCTCGCGGTAGCCGCTGAATGATCTCTCCGCGCGCAGCTACCAGCCGCAGCGCATCTTCAAGCGAAAAAACGCCTGCTATACAAGCCGCCACGTACTCGCCGATGCTATGCCCGATCATCGCCTGTGGTACGACTCCCCACGCTATCCACAGTTTTGCCAACGCGTACTCGACGGCAAATAGCGCCGGCTGCGCAAAGCGTGTATCAGCAAGACGCGACGACGACTCCTCGGGCGACGAATCATCCGCGTAAATGATCTCCCGCAGATCTACTCCCAACGAACTGTGCAAAAGC
>DATNJO010000949.1:0-3323 GCA_035603895.1 Pyrinomonadaceae bacterium | reverse complement strand
TAGTTGATGATCGGCTGTTTGTTTGCGGTAACTCCGGTCGTGGCCCAGTCAAGTTCCTGTTTCGTGACCTGGCTGCGATACCATTCAGCGCTTTCCGGCTGCACGTTCAATGCGCCGAAAAGTCCGCGGCTGATTTGACCGGTTGGTTCCGCGGTAGCGTCACCCATCGTGTAAAGCAGGAACGTGCCTTCGTTTTTAATGAACAGTTTATAGACCTGCGTCTGCGGTGGCATCGGCGATGGTGTCGGCGACGGTGGCGGTCCGGCACTCGCCAGAGCCGAACTGTTCTTGCCGACAAACGAAGCGTCGTCCTGGCTACTCGTGGTCCATTCCTGTCCCTGGATGAAGAGAGAGGTTTCCTTCGTGCCGACGGCGGGTGAATTCGGCGTCGTGCTATCGAAGGCAGCCTGCGGAATCGCGTTCGTGAAAGTTATTTCCAAACAGTCGTTGACGTTGGCGCGCAGCACAATCGGGCGCGGCCGTTTGCCGTCACGCAAGGTAATGTTGTTGCCGGTGCCGGTCGTATCGTCTCTCAACGCAAAGATGAATGCGTTGGGAATCGTAGCGCCAAGACGATTGAGCATTATCGGCTGTGGAATCGCGACAACGTCAGCTTTGACGGTCCGCTTGCAAGCCTGCACCGCGGCTGGTCTAGCCTGCGTAGTCGCATTTACGGTTTCGGGTTTAACTGACTCGGTTTCAACTTTGGGAGACGCAGTCGCAGGTTTAGCGACAGTCTCTTCAGCGACGGTAGTCGCGACATTGCTGTTGGTGGGCGTTGCAACAGCGGGGTTGGCCGCAGTCTTCGGAGTCGCAGCATTCAACTCTGCCGCCGGTTTGTCTGACTCAGCAACCGGCGTTTGAGCGCCTGCGGTTACCGCAGTCAACAAACAAAAAATGATCACTGTCAATGAGGCAGCAATGGGTACGGGGGATCTCGAACCGAGCATTTTTACTCTCCTTATTTTACGTCTGCCGCTGGTGGCGAACATTAAAAAAGACTGAGGATCAAAAATTGACACTCGGGACTAACTACCGAGGATAGGGTTTGTTCAAGCAATCGAGAGCTGGCGTAAGCGGGTGACCAGCGCGTGAGTAACAATAGCGCCCTTACATATTGACACTCGCAGCGTAGTTCTCTTAACCTTCCATGTCAAGCAAATTTCTTGCAGTACTCTAAACAAGTTTTAGAAACTCAACTCTGAAGTTAAACTGCCAGTCCTCTCGCCCGGACTTTTATACTCTGAGATTTATCTTGCGCCTTCATACAAAGGGAGAACAAGGTGGCCACTCACATCAGCGTAATCAAATTCGGCGGCACCTCAATTCAAGACGCGCCCGCATTTATGCGCGTCGCGCAGATCGTTAAAGCTAAAGAATCGTCACCGCTGATCGTTGTCGCTTCGGCGATGAGTGGCGTGACGGACGCCCTTATCGCCAGCTTTCGTTGCGTTTCGACTCACGGCGTAGATGCTTCAGCACGAATGCTCGAAGAACACTTCGCGCGACATCTCGAAGTGGGACAAAATTTGTCACCGCTGCGTCTTGCGCGCCTGCGAAGTTTGATCGAGATCAGTCGCAGCGAAATTGTTGAATTGCTCACACGTGCGGCGAGCAATGGCAACGTCGATCTGCGACTTCACGATGCGATCGTTTCGCACGGCGAACGGCTTGCTGCGAATCTGTTGACGCTGGTCCTCGAAGAACATGGAATGCCGGCCCAGTACGTCGATGCGCGCAACTGTGTGATTACTAACAACGAACACGGAAACGCAGCGCCGCTGCTACCGGAGTTAAAGCAAAAAACGTGCGACGAATTGTTACCGCTGTTGGATCAGAAACTCATTCCGGTGTTGGGCGGCTTCATCGGCTCAACAACTGACGGCGTCACCACAACACTCGGACGCGGCAGCTCTGACTACTCAGCAACACTGATCGGCGCCGCGGTTCACGCGCGCGAGATCGAGATCTGGACTGACGTCAATGGCATTCAGACTGCCGATCCGCGTTTGGTAGAGGAGACGCGGACTGTGCCGCACGTTTCCTACGCAGAAGCAGCACAACTCGCAAAGCTCGGCGCACGCGTGATGCATCCGAAAATGATCGAACCTGTGATTGCAGACGGAATTCCGATCCGGATTTTAAATTCACACGCGCCACAGCAACCGGGCACGCTGATCTCTGCAGAGTCGCACCCAAACGGCAAGGTCAAAGCGATTGGTCACAAGATAGCGGGCGAGAGTGCGATTGTGAGTTGCGTCGGACACGGCGTGGATTTCAAGGTCCGCGTCGAGCTTGCTGACGTGGGTTCGGTTGTGAGACGCCTGCACGCGGCGATTTTCGAAACCTAGTTAGTCCGCTTCGTGGCCTCGGCGAGAATGTCGACGATTTTTGTTGGCGAAGTCAGACCGTAGGCGCGCGTCCAATAGTCACTCGAGTCGTTACCGATCAGGATCATCGGCGTGTGATCGTTTTTGTTTGAAACGGCAGCGCCGAGACCCTGCAACACGGAATCGATCCGTGCTTTATCGCCGGTCACAAACGTCCAGTTTGGACCGGCTTTGAACTTCGTTGCGTAATCGTTCAGACGCTCGGGCGTATCGGTCGTCGGATCGACGCTGACTGAGATCAATTGCACGTCGACACCGCGCGTGGCGGCGTCCTGTTGCACGCGGCGAAACGTTGCGGTCAACGAGGGACAGATCGCGGTGCAAGTAGTGAACACGAAGTTGATCGCGACGGTCTTGCCCTTAATCAGATCTGAATAGAAGTTGAGTTGTTTGCCGTGTTGGTCGATCACTGGCGCGTCCGGAATCTTCGACGAAGTGAAAGCACTTGATCCAGCAGTAGATTCGGCGGTCGTTTCGGGATTTGGCGTCGGCGTTGGCGACGGTTCTGGCTTCTTTGGCACCAACTTCATTTTGCACTTCGGACACGTTCCTTTCTTCGAGGACACGATTTCCGGATGCATCGGGCAAGTGTAACGAACCTTGTTCTGCGCGCCGGCCGCGACCGCGAATAGCAACACCAGGCAGAAGATGAGTGGCAGCTTCGAGTTTTTTACGTTCATAATGCTTTAGTCCTCGGGCGTCTTCTCGGTCCCCTTGTCGTCCAACACGCTTTCGACCACTTCGACCAGCGCCTCGCTCTTCGCGAGTCCAAACGCTTTCTTCCACAGGCCGGTGCGGTCGTTTCCGATGATGATGATGTTGTAGTGGTCCTGCTTGTCCTCGACAAACTGACCTAGCTTCTTCAGCACAAATTCCACGTTCTCTTTAGAACCGGTAAGAAAATACCAGCCGGGCCGCGCGTGAAACTTTTTG
>DATNJO010000948.1:0-3008 GCA_035603895.1 Pyrinomonadaceae bacterium | reverse complement strand
AACCTGGCTACCTTGATGCTCGTCCGGGACAGCGATTTCGAAGGCGCCGTCTTCTGACGTGGTAGTGCTGCTTAAGAAGGTCGTCATGTCTCCTGAGATCAGGAGTACTCGACTACCCGTTAGCGCCTGCCCGTCTAATTGCACCAGACCCGTTATCATTCTCGTTTCAACAAGCTCCATACAAACTGCGTTGACCCTCACATGATGTAATCGAATTTCGGAAACTCTTTGATTAACTGTTCTCTCATCGCCGGATCCATCGCCGTAACCTTGCTCCCTGACGTGAACTTCGTTTTCCTGGTTGAAGCGGTCTTCGACGTGTATTCCCACTCGACGAACAGAGAAATGTGATAGACAGACTTGTAGTCACGTACGAGAAAATCCTCGAAGTGGTCGCGCTCCACAACCCTTGTGGCCCCGGCGTCAAATTGTCGTTTAATCACGGACGAGAATTCAGAGGGACGGTCCAGGAGCGTGGTGGACGTTGCCGTACGGATATCGATGCCGCCCTTTTCATAGAACGGACTGGCCGTTGTCGTAGCGTCGACTTTATATTTCGGAGCACCAGAGTCCGTCGTTAGATCCATCGTTCCATTCGAAGTTGGGAGTCCCGTCTCATCGACGGCCTTGACACTACCGTCAGCCTGAGTCGCAAGCACCTCGCTCCAAAGGAACTGTAGCCAACGTGAATCCTTGCTTTGACCGCCTTCATAAGAGACGGAGTATCCACCCGGGAATGGTGTCCCGCTTCTTTCCAAATCGGCGCCCGTCTCAACCTTGATTTGTCCGCCCGGTACTTTCACATCATGCGCTTTGGTTCCCGCTGTGGTGACAGTGGCATCTGAATGCGCCGTAGTCTCGGGCGGAGGAGCATTAAGAAGAAACAACGCATAAGCGAGTTCATCACTGCTCATCTCACTATTGATGTCCGCTTCCAACCCTTTGCCCGTGAGTCCGCCCGAAAGCTCGCTTTGATAGATCGTCTTCAGTTTCGTCAGCTTGGTGTCGTCTCGATTGAAAGGCATCAGGAGTCCATAGATCTCCTCTTCCTCAGTTCCTACCTCGTTCATTGCGGAGTGCAGTTTTTTCGCGACTGCTTTGTATTCGTCATCCGTAGTCGGAACTGTGCCGACGAGGTCCGCTGCTTTCGGATCGTCTTTAATACCCATCAGCTCGAGGGCTAGCCTGAGTTCATCGTCACTCATATCACCGCGAATATCAGCTTCTAAATCCGCATTGCTGTATTCGTCTTTGTAGACCTTGATCAATTTCGCAATAGCCGTCGCATCTTTTTCGAGCTTTTGCAGAGCAACAAAGATGGCCTCTTCGTCGGTACCCAAACCATAAATCGCATCATGTATTTGTGCGGCCAACGACTTGTAATCATCGTCGGTCAAGGCTACAGCGCGCTGCACCATCACTGACCCGGCGCCCTGCTGGACCACGTGGGCCAACTCATGGGCCAGCAAATGCTTTCCTGCGCTGGTGTACGGCTGGTATTTGCCTTCCGCAAAAACTACATCGCTACCGACGGTGAATGCTCTCGCATTGAGATCGCGTGCGGACTTTGCTGCTTTTTCGTCAGAGTGAACTCGCACACCACTGAAGTCAGCGCCGAAACCCGGCTCGAGAGAAGAGCGCGTCACCGGATCGAGTGGCTCTCCCGATCCGAGATCGTGCACCCTGCCGGTCGCTGCCCCGCTCGCTTTGGAGGATGCGGAACCGCCTTCCTGCACAGATCCAGGCGTCGCCTGAGATCCCATTACCTCGTCGGCTACTCGATCGGCCTGGTGTTCTGAAGTGTCGCCCGGCTCGCTAACGGGAAGCGTCGCCGCTGAAGATTTTCGTTGCAACAGTCCCGACACTGCTCGATTGCCCGCACTCCGTTGCAACGTGAGAACATTGGACGGCAGATCCGAAGCGAGTGGCTCTGACGTCGCTGGCAGTTGTTCATCATCCTGCCGGCGCCGGCGTTTTTTAGTTTTTGAGGAGAAAGGAGCCATTCGCTTTTCAGCTCTGCAAACTAGTCTTCAGTAACAAGCCCGTCACCTTCTGGTAAGACCTTGCCGATTTTTTGATACTCACGGCGCGTTGCCAGTAACAGATGGGCCATCGACACGTGCCCGCCGTCTTCGGCAGCATGAAAAGCTGCCGCCAACGCGATGTTCTTGATATTGCCGCCGCTCAATTTGAATTGCTGCGCCAGACGATAGAGATCCACTTCGTCTGCGAAGCTGACCTGTTTCGGCCAAATGCCTTGCCAGATGCGGCGGCGACTTTCAATATCCGGAAATGGAAAGTTGATGATGAACGCAAGACGGCGTAAAAAAGCTTCGTCCATGTTCTGTCTGAGATTTGTCGCCAGTAGCGAAACACCCTCGTATCCCTCCATTTTCTGAAGGAGATAGGCCACTTCGATATTGGCGTAGCGATCGTGAGCGTCACGCACTTCCGATCGTTTACCGAACAGCGCGTCAGCCTCATCAAAAAAGAGGATTGCGTTTGCCTGCTCGGCAGCAGCAAAAATGCGTTCCAGGTTTTTCTCGGTTTCGCCGATGTACTTGCTGACGACACTCGCCAGATCGATCTTGAAAAGTTCGAGACCCAATTCGTTGGCGATGACTTCGGCCGCCATCGTTTTTCCGGTTCCTGAAGCACCCGCGAAGAGAGCGTTGATCCCCTTCCCGGACGAAAGCTTGCGATCGAACCCCCACTCGTCGAGTACGCGGTGACGATGGACCACACGTAAAACTATTTCGCGCAACTGCGACATCGAATCCTCCGGCAACACGATGTCGGTCCAGGTAGCGACGGGTTCAATTTTGTGTGCGAGTGCGGCGAGTTCGTGACCAGTCTGGCGGCGAGCAGCAGCGAAGAGTTCTGAAGCACTTGGCTGTAGAACGGGAAGCTCTTCGAGGTTCGGAGGTTCACTTTGGGCCGTGTTCCAAAGTGCTTGAACACGCGCTGTTTTTGCGGCGTCGGCGATTTGTACCGGAGTCAGGCGGAAA
>DATNJO010000947.1:0-8813 GCA_035603895.1 Pyrinomonadaceae bacterium | reverse complement strand
TCGATAAGTTCTGGGCCGCGCTCATGGCTCCCGAGGCGATCTTTGCCCTGAAACTCTCGATGGCCACGAGCTTCTGGGCGACTGTTTTTAACGTCATCTTTGGTTTGTTCGCTTCTTACGTTTTGTCGCGTTACAACTTCTGGGGCCGCAACGCGCTCATCGTTACGATCTCGCTGCCGACCGCGATTCCCACAGCCGTCGCCGGTTTCGCGTTGCTGTTACTTTGGGGACCTTACGGCACGCTCGGCCGGCTGCTCCAGCCGCACGGCATCCAAATGATGTTCACTGCGGGCGCGATCATCCTGGCAAACATCTTCGTCACTTTTCCGCTCGCGTTCGGCGTAATCAAACCCGTGTTCGACACGATGAGCCGTTCGCTCGAAGAAGCGTCGGCGACCATTGGCGCGACGCGTTGGCAAACGTTCTGGCACGTCACGCTGCCTTCGTTGCGCGGCGCGATCGTCTCCGGCGCGTTGCTGACTTTTGCGCGCGCGGTTGGTGAGTTTGGTTCGACGATTCTTGTCTCGGGAAATCTGGCGGGCAAAACGCAAACTGCGCCCCTTTACATCTTTGCGAAATTTAACGAAGGACAGATCGAAGCCGCAAACGCGATCGCAATCGTGCTTGCGTTGTTCTCGTTTCTGATCTTCAGTGTGCTGTTCTTCGCGCGCGACTGGCTCGACGTCGATTAAGCAATGGCGAAAGCAAGAGAAACATTGATCCCGAAAGCACACGAGTCGCAATCGATCGCGGACCCGCCGCCGGCCGCCGCAAGTGTGGTTGGTCTCAGCAAACACTTCGGCAAGACGAGTGTGCTGGAGAACATCAGTTTCGACGTTGCCGAGGGCGAAGTGCTTGTGTTGCTCGGCGCGTCAGGCAGCGGTAAAACGACGATTTTGCGAATCATTGCGGGGTTGGAGATGCCGTTGAAAGGGAAGGTGGTCCTGCACGGCAAGGACGTAACCGATCTGCCGGCACGCGAGCGTGGCGTCGGAGTCATCTTTCAGAGTTACGCACTGTTTCCCAAGATGACCGTGGAGAAAAACGTCGGTTACGGCTTGCGCATTCGCAAGCGGCCCCGCAAAGAGATCCGCGAGACGGTCAAGGAATTACTGGAGTTGGTCCAACTCGAAGAACATCGCAAGAAGTATCCTTCACAACTTTCCGGCGGGCAGCAACAACGCGTCGCGATCGCGCGCACACTCGCTTACAAACCGGAAGTGTTGTTGTTTGACGAACCGTTTGGCGCGCTGGATACGCAAACGCGTTCGCACCTGCGACGGGAAATCCGCGCGTTGCTCAAGAAGGTCAAAGTGCCGGCGATCTTCATCACGCACGATCAGGAAGAGGCGCTCGAGCTTGGCGATCGCGTGGCGGTGCTCAACGAGGGACACATCGAACAGATCGGGACGCCGTTTGAAATTTACAATCATCCGGCAACGGAGTACGTCGCGACTTTTCTCGGCGCGGCCAACATTCTGGAAGCCACTGTCAGAGAAGACTTGCTGGAAGTCGGGCCGGCAAAAATTGCTGCATCGCTCGATGCGTCGAAGTTTCGAGAGGGCGATTGTGTGAAGATCGTTTTTCGTCCGGAAGATGTGGTGATTAGCCGCAGCGATCTGTTGCGCCCGGGACTCAATAAGATTTCGAGCGCCTTAATCGAGGAGATCATTTTTGTCGGCGCGTTCGAGCGGATTCGTTTGCGTTTGGATCTTGGTGGTGAAGAATGTCGCCGTGACGAGAGCCCTTATTTTCTGACGACCGAAACGCCTGAACGCCAGACCACAAAAGCGATCATCGCGACGCGCCCGAAACCGGAAGCAACTGCGAGCCGGTTGCAGGTCGGTGAACGTGTGACCGTCGCAATAACCTCATTTACGGTTTTGGAGCCTCAGTGATTATGAAGACCCTCACCGGATTCCTGTGCTTTTTGTGCCTCTTTGTGGCGACCGCTTCGGCGCAAGTGGATCGAACAGATAATCAATTCTGGACTGATGTTCAGATCGCAGCGCCGGTGACCAAAAACTTCGACTTTAATATTCTCGGCACGCTTCGTATCGGTCGAGACTGGAGTCATCCCGTCGACGAACGCATCGGCGCGGGCTTCACCTTTCGCTTGGGCAGTCACGTGACGATCTCGCCGCACTACCTGCACATCGGCATGCAACCGTTTCCACGAAGGCGCATCTGGGAGAATCGTCTCACGCTGCCCGTGACGTTGCGTTTCAATGCCGGCGCCTTCCGGCTCAGCGATCGCAATCAATTCGAGCGCCGGATGCGAAACTCGGGCTTGAAAACGAATCGCTACCGAAACCGTTTTCAGGTGGAACATCCAGTCGGCAACAAAGACTGGCAGTTATCGCTGTTCGTCGCGGATGAGGTTTTTTACGACTGGGCCGTGGATCGGTGGGTGCGCAACCGGTTTTCAGTTGGCGGAATCAAGGTTTTCAACAAGCACTTCACGCAGGATTTGTATTACTTGCGACAGAATGACGGCGTCAGTATTCCCGGCGATCTTAATGTTCTGGGGACGACGCTGCGATTTCGGCTGTAGCCAGGCTGTGAAATTCACGTCGCACCGCATTGATGTTCGCGAACGGCAACTCGCGCGCGTGCGTGCGATTCGTAAGCAGAATGAACACGCGTGCGTGTTCGGCGTCGATCCAAAGAGACGTTCCAGTGAAACCGTTGTGTCCGAAAGCATCGGGCGGCAGATCGGTTCCCGCGGTTGAATCCTTCGTCGCCGCGAGCTGCCACGCGAGCGAGCGTGCCTCTTCCAAACCTTCCGTCATATTCTGGCGAAACAACTGGCATGTTTCCGCTGTGAGCAGATGGCTGTAACCTGGAATGAATTGCCGGGCCATCTGAAACATCTCGCCGGCGGTTGAAAAGAGACCCGCGTGACCAGCGGCGCCGCCGAGGAAGTAAGCGTTGCCGTCGTGTACCTCCCCCCAGATCAAACGCTGCCGCGAATTTTGATACTCGCCGGTGCCGCTCTCCGCGCACATGTTCTTCTCGTAAAGGTTTCCGGTTTCGCAGGCCGCGATGCCGGTTTGCAGCGCGATCTCGGGATTGAAAAAAGTCTGTTTTAGATTCAACGGCTCGAAGATCTCGTGTTGGGCCAGGTTGGTGAGTTGGTGACCGGTCATCCGTTCGAGCAGGATGCCGAGCGCGATGAAACCGAGATCGCTGTAGACCACGCGTGTGCCGGGCTTGTATTCGAGATCGAGACTGGCAATTGCGCCTGCTGCACGCTCGCGTTCGTCTTCGGCAAGTACGTAAAGGGGACGCCACGCCGGCAGACCCGACGTATGCGTCAACAGTTCACGCACCGTGATCATCTGTTTGTCGGTGCGCTCGAATTCCGGAAGGTAATGTGAGACGGAACTGTCGAGCGTCAGTTCGCCAAGTTCGATGCGCCGCGCGCAGAGCATGCCGGTGACGAGCGGTTTGGTAAGCGAGGCGAGATCGTAAATCGTGTCGAACTTGTTGGCGACGCGATAAGGTTGGACCACTGAATGGCCCAAAGCGTCCGCGAAGACGGCTTCTTCGCGTTCGCCGATCAGATAGACTGCCGAGGGAAACTCGCCGGCATTGATATGTTCGGTGAGGAAACCCGAAAGTTTTTCATTACGCGTGACCATCGAACTAAAAACTAGCTAACGTTTGCTGGAGGTATCAGGAACCCAACGAAGTTGGTGGTACTTCCAGACTCTGCCTAACTTGGCGGTAGGCCGGATGTTGAAGTACCACCAACTTCGTTGGTGGGTTCCTGATACGCGGCCAGCTCACTCACGCCGGGATGCTCAGCATGTTCGCGAATCCTTTCCAAAGTGCGTAGCGCCAAACTCAGCGCGTTGCGGCCATCAGAACCTGATACCGCGGGCGGTAACCCATTCTCCGCTGAGTCGAGAAATGAGACGATCTCCGCGCGCAACGGCTCAACGTCGATCACGTCGAGGTGTTTGATATGCACGCCCGGCCACGAACCAGTCGCGGCAGGTGGCGCGAGGCTGCTCACTGTCGCACGCTTGGTAGCGTAGTCGATCGCGACGTAATCGTGCGGCTGAAAGAAACGCATCTTGCGAATCTTCTCCGTACCAACTCGCGAAGCAGTGATATTCGCAACGGCGCCGGATGAAAACTCAAGCCGCGCATTTGCCGCGTCGACCTTGTTCGTCAGAATCGCAATCCCGACGGCGTGAATGCTTGTTACTTCAACTTCTTCGCCCACCAGCCACTGCACTATGTCGAGATCGTGAATCATTAAATCAAGCACGACGTCGATGTCGAGCGAGCGTGCAGTGAACTGTCCCACCCGGTGTATCTCGAAATAAACCGGCTTCTTCACGTGCGGCCGCAACGCGATCATCGCCGGATTGAAACGTTCCAGGTGGCCGACCTGAAGCAACGCGTTGCCTTTCTCAGCCGCGCGGATCATCCGATCGGCTTCCTCGAGCGTGCGTGAGATCGGTTTTTCCACGAGCACGTGAATGCCTTTTTCAAGCAGACCGCAGGCGATTTCGCAGTGTGCTTCCGTAGGCACTGCGAGGCTCACCGCATCGACGCTGCCGATCAGCTCGCGCCAATCGGCGGTCCACTCGGTCGTTCTTTCTTCACTGACGCTGCGCGCCGTTGCTTCGTTCAAATCACAGACGGCGACAAACTGCGTCGGTCCTTCACTGGCGAGCGCACCGTGAATGCGCGCGTGCTGGCGGCCAAGACTGCCGACGCCGATGACTGCTGTACGTAATGACATGGTTTAGGTAACTTAACCTGATTATTCCGAATCGGAGCCGAATATACTTGCATCCTTCTGCGCTTGCCAAGCGACTCTACATTCTCCTGTTTATCGTCATCGTCGTCTTTTACTTCTACGGTCTCGAAAGTTTGCCGCTGCTCGGTCCGGACGAACCGCGCTACGCACAAGTCGCGCGCGAGATGTTTCAGCGTGGCGATTTGATCACGCCGACGCTCGGCGGTCACACGTGGTTTGAGAAACCGGCGCTGCTGTATTGGATGATCATGGCGGCGTTCAAAGTCTTTGGTGTGAACGAGTGGAGCGCGCGGCTTGGTCCGGCGGTTTGCGGGTTGCTGACGATCGCGGCGGTGTGGCGCGTCGGGCGCGAGGTTGAGCGTACCGCAGACAATGCGCGGGACTTTAGTTTTTGGTCGGTGCTGGTGGCGGCGAGTTCGCTGGGGTTGATCGTGTTTGCGCGTGCGGCGAGTTTCGACATCGTGGTGACGATGACAAGCGCGTGGGCACTCGCGTTTTTTGTGCTGTACGAACTAAGAAGAAAATCCGCGCCTTTGATCGGGTTTTATATCTTTGTGGGCCTCTCGCTGCTCGCCAAGGGCCTCGTAGGAATCGTGATTCCGTTTGGTGTTGTAGGTCTTTATTACGTTTTAAGACGTGCATGGCCGGCGCGGCAAGTGTGGCTCAGCTTGCTTTGGGGAATTCCCGTGGCTGTCGTGGTTTCGGCGATCTGGTATGGACCAGTGATCGCGCGGCATGGCTGGTTGTTCGTCGATGAATTTTTCATCCAGCATCATTTTGCGCGTTACGTTTCGAATAAGTATCACCACCCGCAGCCGATATATTTCTATCCGGCGATCATTTTGATGTTGGCGTTGCCGTGGGCTGCGTTTCTCGTCGAAGCGTTGGCCAAAGTTCGAGCGTGGGTATGGCGCGGTGGTGACAGCTTGAATATCGTGCGGGTGTTTTCGTTGGCGTGGCTGGCGATGCCGATCGTGTTTTTCTCGTTCTCTGGATCGAAGCTTCCGGGTTACATATTGCCCGCGCTGCCTGCGGCTGCTTTCCTGATCGCCGATCGGTTTATGGATTCGATCTCAACGTGGTCGCTACGAGCTACGGGCGCGATTTGTCTCGTATTAGCAACAGGCGGATTTGTTTACGCACTGCAGTCGAAACAAATCTCGATTTTTTGCGCCACGCTGATCGCGGTGCCGTTGCTTGCCGCGGCCGTTGCGTCGCTGGCAAAACCGAACGAACGGCGGGTCTCGCTGGCGTTGATCTGCGGATCGACGTTCGTGCTCGTAATGGTCGTGTCGATCTGCGCGGCGCCGGCCGTGGGCCAACGTGAATCTGTCAAAGACCTGTTGCAACTCGCCGATGTGCGCGGTTATGCAAGCGCTCCTGTGCTAGCCCAACGCACTGACGATCGCTCGGCGCAGTTCTATGCACACGACCGCGTCGTTTACAACGCGGAGGGAGAGCCGATCACTTTCGACGAGGTCTCACTGGCGCAAGCGCGTGCTCTCGGTGAGCGCATTGTCGTCTTCATCCCGGTGGAGTATGCCGATAACTTCAAGAACGCTGGAAATATGGAGTTTTTTGGCGACAACGGACGCCTGGCAGTCTTCGGTTGGAAACCCTGAAACAGTTTTAGACAGGATGACAGAATTGACAGGATTGCAAACAGTCAGGAAAGGTCAAATCCTGTTAACCTGGTCAATCCTGTCTAAAAGTTTAGCGGAGGTTGGTGTCGAAGAATTCGATGACGATGCGATCGTAGGCTTCGCCTTGTTCGCCGGTTGCGGAAGGTAAACTGAAACCACTCAACGGAAGATCGGTGCGCGTTTCGACGTTGCCGGGAACCGGGAAACAACTTTTCAGCGACACGGTCTCGTCTTTTAAGTGCCCCGCATCACCGCCCGAAAGAAGCATTACTCGCGTTTCGCGTATTGAACGCGCAATGTCGCAAGCGGGGGTGCTGTCGAATGCGCCCAACAAGTAAGTTTTCATCGCCGTGCGCGAGAGATACTGCACGAAACCGTTTTCGGTTCCAGTGCAAGTTGAAACTGCCGTATTCAACAAAGCAACCGGAGATGTCGTAACCGAGTCGAGCACGAGCACTTTGATCTGAGCTTCACGACTTGCTGCTTTCAACGCGCTGTACGCACCGAGTTCCACGCCATAAACACCGAACATATCGCCCACGAGCGTTTTCTTGTTCTCTGATTGCAGCGTACGGAGAAAGCGGATCGCAGCGAGAACGTCGTCGCCTTCATAAGCGCCGAGTGAAGTCCACTTCACGGGTGGCGTCTCGCCGTGGCCACGCAGATCGGGCCAGAGGATCGTAAAGTTCGTGGTCTCGTTGATTTTGACGCCGAGGTTAAAGAGCCACGATCGATCGCCGCCGTAACGATGCAGCAGGATCACCGCCGGCGCGCCTTCAGCGCCTTTGAGTAACCACCCGCGGCTTTTCCGGCCGTCCTCGTTGGCCCAGGTTTCGTCAGTGACTTTGATTGCGCGTCCGCTGATTTGCGTGAACCCTTGCGGCGTGACTACGTAAGGCCGTTTTGCAGGACGCGAGACGCAATAGACGACGTATGAGAAGAACCCGACGACGGCCAGCCCAATCACCAGCAATATTGGCAACAAAGACTTGAGGAGCCTTTTACCAAATCTTCTTCGGGGTGGCATCAGCGTCGCTCTCGCACGGGGCTTACTGCATCATAGTCTTCAGGCGTGTTGATGTTAACAAAAAACTTTTCCGCCTGATCGAGATTCATCAGTTCTTTAAATGGAACCCAACGGGTATTGACGAGTTCTAATAGATCGAGCGGCCGCCGTTTACCTGCTTCGATCAGTTCGGTGGCCCGTTGCAGACACGGTTCAATACGGTAAAGGGAGGACAACGGTTGCGGTCTTCCGTCGGGTTGCAAAGGTACCACGGCGTCGTGTTCATCTCGCAACGAGGCGAGATAGTTGAAGAGCCCGGTAGTAACGAACGGAAGGTCACACGCAACAACGATGGCCCATTCGCTACGGCAAGCAGCGAGCGCAGCGTGTAGACCGCCGAGTGCGCCCCATTCGGGATAGACGTCTTTGGCCACAGCGAACCGCGAGTTTGTTTGACGTGAACCGACGAGCGTGACCGAGTCGGTAATCTCCAGCAGCGTTTCGGCGATTCTGTCCGTGAACGTTTGGTTTTCCAGCAGAAGTTGAGACTTGTCTCGACCCATTCTGCGCGATTGGCCGCCGGCGAGGATAAAGGCTTGAAGCTGTGAAATTTTTATCTGCAACCTGCCATCCATCTTATCTTGACCGGCTTCTAAGACGAAGCTTATAGTCCTAAACAATGAATAGATTTACCTCCATTTTCAGCGCAATATTGATCGTGGCATTGGCAACTTTTGCTGTGGCTCAGAAGCCAACTGCTGCGACAAACCCTCAACCCAAATCAAATGCGCCGGAACTCTTCGCCCTGGAAGATCTTCGTCCGGGCATGAAGGGAGTCGCGCGAACAGTCTTCAGCGGCTCTGACACGCAGGAGTTTGGCGTCGAGATTCTCGGCGTGCTGCCGGGATTCCCCGGTCCGCGTCAATCGGCGATTATCGCCAGGTTGAGTGGTTCAAACGTGGATCGAACCGGTGTCTTCGCGGGCATGTCTGGTTCACCGGTTTACATCGACGGCAAGATCGTCGGCGCGATTGCGTTTAGTTTTCCGTTTTCGAAGGAAGCCATCGCCGGTATCACGCCGATCAAGCAGATGATCGATCTCTTCGACAAGGGATCGCAAGAGAATCCGAAGCCAAAGGAGCCGCGCGCGGTTTCGTTTGCGCAACTCGCGTCGGTCGAGTGGAAACCGGATTTACCGAAACCTGCGGTTTCGGGCGCGCCGTTGGTAGCGCCTGTCTCGGCTGGTTCTCCGTTGCTGCCTTATCTAGGCCAACAGATGATGCCGATTGCGACGCCGCTCGTTTTTGGTGGTATCAGTCAGGAATCGTTGTCGATGTTTGCGCCGCAGTTAATGGCGAATGGACTGTTGCCGGTTTCGGGCGCCGGT